>JAGVXY010000014.1 GCA_018303545.1 Candidatus Woesearchaeota archaeon
TGAAGAGTATATGGGTAAGGAATCTATTTTTTTAGATAGAAAAGCAGTTCAATCGGGTTTTACGCCTACTAATATACCTCATAGAATAGAACAAATAAATTCATTGGCAGGTATACTCGCGCCAGCATTAAAAGGAGAAAGACCTTCTAATGTATTTATCTACGGGAAAACAGGAACAGGGAAGACTTTAGTTACAAAATATGTTACGGAAAATATGGCTAATATCTCTTTAAAAAATAGCCTTAATCTAAAGGTTTTCTATATTAATTGTAAAATAGGCAACAAAGCAGATACAGAATATAGGCTTTTTGCACAACTTTGTAAGGAATTTGGTTTTGCAGATTTGCCTGATACAGGATTACCTACTGATGTGATAGTTGATAAATTTAAACATTTACTTGAAGAAAAAAAAGTAATATTAATAATAATTTTAGACGAAGTTGATGAATTGGTAAGAAAAATTGGGGCAAGTATTTTATATAAATTACCTAGACTTAATGCCGATTTAAAAGAAAGTGAAATTTCATTAATAGGAATATCTAACGATTTAACCTTTTTGGATAATATTGATCCAAGAGCAAGAAGTTCCCTAAGTGAAGAGGAAATGGTATTTCCACCTTATAATGCATTACAATTGCAAAATATCCTTAGAGAAAGAGCAAATATTGCATTTAGAAAAAATGTAATTGACAATGGAGTGATTGAAAAATGTGCAGCTCATGCAGCGAAAGAACACGGAGATGCGAGAAGAGCCTTAGATCTTTTAAGAGTAGCGGCTGAATTAGCAGAAAGACAAAATCAAACAAAAATAATGATAACAAACATAGATGATGCTGAAGATAAAATTGATAGAGATAAAATCTTTGATTCTATTAAAACTCAGCCAAAACAGCATAAATTAACATTATTTTCTATATTTGAAGCTTGTTCAGAGAGTTCAGATAGATCTGTTTTTACTGGAGAGATATATAATAAATATATTCAATACTGTTCAAAAGTTGCAGCTGCTCCATTAACACAAAGGAGAGTTTCAGATATAATTGCAGAATTAGATATGCAAGGTATAATAAATGCAAAAGTGATGAGCAGAGGCAGAGGGGGAAGAACAAGAAAAATTTCTTTAGCGATGCCCTCACAATCCGTGCCTAAATTGATTGAATTACTTAAAGAAGGATTAAATTTATGAAATCTAAGCAAGAGATAGTTACAGAATTGATAAAAGCAGGTGTATTAATTACTCCTGACTTTCTTCAGAATAATTTAATAGATGAAAATCTATTAAATTCTTATACTAAAATAGAAACAATTCCGGAGGATGAAAGCAATAACCTTATTGATGTTAAAACAAAGGTAGAAATAATATTTAATTATAATAAAGCAACAAAGAAAAAGGACATATCTCATTTTGTTTCATATTTTAGAAAAAGGTATGAAACATTAAGTAATCTGCTAATGAGAAGGCCTGAATTGGCAAATGTAATTTCTATAAATAGATTATGGAACAAACAATTGAAAGAAACAGTTGCTATAATTGGTTTAGTAAGCAGTAAGGAAGAGACAAAGAATGGACATTTTATATTGGAAATAGAAGATTTAACAGGAAAAATAAAAGTTCTAATTAATAAAGAGAGAAAAGAAATTGCTAAAAATATCATTTTAGATGAAGTAATCGGGGTTATAGGTTCAATAGGAGATAAAATTGTTTTTTCTAGCGAAATAATTTATCCAGATGTACCTTTAACAAAAGAACTAAAAAAATCTCCTGATGAAATTTGCGCGGCCTTCATTTCTGATATTCATGTTGGGTCTAAAATGTTTCTTCCTGAAGATTTTGAGCGATTTATTGATTGGCTTAACGGAAATGTCGGTTCAGAAAAACAAAAACAATTTGCAAGACGAATAAAATACCTTTTTGTGGCCGGAGACATTGTTGATGGCGTTGGAATTTATCCTTCACAGGAGAACGAATTAAATATAAAAGATATTGCAGAACAATATAAAACCTGTGCTGAATATTTGAATAAAATAAGAAAAGATGTGCATATAATCATCTGTCCGGGAAATCACGATGCCGTAAGAATAGGTGAACCACAACCGGCATTAATAAATCAATTTACTGAACCCTTGACAAAAATGAGCAATGTTATTTTAGTTAGCAATCCTGCAATCATAAATATACATAAAACAGATTATTTTCCGGGATTTGATGTGCTTATGTATCATGGATATAGTTTTGACAGCTATGTTTCAAATGTTGATTCAATAAGAGAAGGGGGAGGATATGACAGAGCAGATTTGATAATGAAATTTTTATTACAAAAGAGACATCTAGCTCCAACATATGCATCAACACTATATTTCATGGATAATGAAGAGGATCCATTAATCATAAAAACTGTCCCTGATTTTTTTGTTACAGGCCACATTCATAAAACTAATGTAAGCAATTATAATAATATTTCTTTAATATGCGGAAGCTGCTGGCAATCAAAGACAAATTTTCAGGAAAAAGTAGGACATAACCCTGAACCTTCTAGGGTGCCTGTAGTAAATTTGAAAACGAGAGAAATAAAAATTCTGAGGTTTGGTAATGAAAACTTATTTCAATAGAATAAATGCAGGTGTAAAAAGCTGCTATGATGTAGCACAAGATATTAAAGATTTGGGAATAGATCCAGATAAAACCTGCATTCCTTTGGCAAAGAATATGGCTGAAAGAGTAGAAGGACTAATTTCTGTAATAATGCCACAAATAAAAAATTCAGGTGTTGTAGAAAGAATTGGTGATTTGGAAAAACAACACGGCGTACAGGACTGGAGAATTTCTATGCAAATTGCCTTAGAAGTTGCGCAAGAAAAATTCTGTAAATTTAAAGATAAAAGAGAAGCAATGGAAACAGGAATGAGGGTGGGTCTTGCATATATAACCAACGGGGTTGTTTCTTCTCCTCTTGAGGGGTTTGTCAAATTAGAAATAAGAAAGAGAAAAGACGGAAAAGAATATTTTGCACTTTTTTTCTCTGGACCAATTAGAAGTGCCGGAACTACTGCCACATGTGTTTTTGCCGCAGTGTGTGATTATATTCGAGTTAATATGGGATACGAACCTTATGATCCAAGTGAGATAGAAGTTAAAAGAATGGTTACAGAACTTTATGATTTTCATGAAAGGGTAACAAACCTACAATATCTCCCAAGTGAGCAGGAAATTTCCTTTATGGTTAGTCATTTGCCTCTGCAGATTGATGGAGATCCTTCTGAAAAATTTGAGGTTAGCAATTATAAAGATTTGCCAAGAATAGAAACAAATAGGTTAAGAAATGGAGTGTGTCTTGTAATTGGAGAAGGGTTAACTCAAAAAGGAAAAAAATTCTGGACAAAGTTTTCTAAATGGTGTAAAGATTTCAATATGGAACATTGGATATTTATGGAAGAATTTGTAAAATTGCAAAGTGAAATAAAATCAAAGCTTGCAAAAGCTAAAACAACAAGCGAAGCAAAAGTTTCTCCTGATGGAACTTACTTGAAAGATTTGGTGGGAGGCAGACCTATTTTTGCATATCCTTTGGCTAATGGAGGGTTTAGATTAAGATATGGAAGATGCAGAACATCGGGATTTTCTTCTGATGCAATACATCCTGCAACTATGGTTGTACTAGATGAATTTTTAGCAATAGGGTCCCAATTAAGGACAGAAAGACCGGGAAAATCCACAACATTGTCTGCATGCGATTATATGGAGGGCCCTATCGTAAAGTTAAAAGACGGAACTGTAATTTACCTAGAATCGGCAGAGCAGGCAAAAAGTGTTTTAAAGAATATACAAGAAATAATCTATTTGGGAGATATACTAATTAATTATGGCGATTTCTTAAACAGAGGACATACCTTGTTACCAGCAGGTTTCTGTGAAGAATGGTGGATACTTTATTTAAAAAAATATCTTAATGAAAGCAATTACAAAGTCAATGAGGAACTGCTTGAAAATCCGATAAAATATAAAATTCCTGTAGAAGATGCAGTGAAAATCTCTTTAGATACAAAAATACCTTTTCATCCAAGATATACTTATCATTGGAAAAATATTCGTTTTGATCAATTTAAAATGTTTTTAGACTGGATTGTTAAATCTGTGGTAAATCATGAGAAAGGAAAAGTTGTGAAGATAATTTTACCTTATGAAGAGGAACCAAAGAGGATAATGGAATTACTTGGAATCCCTCATAAAGCTATAGGAAAAGAATATGTTATTCTTGAAAAAAATGAAGCCTTTGCATTAGCTTTTCAATTAGGTTTCAATGAAAGCATGACTAATTTTGCAAGATTTCAAGAGGTCATAGAAGGATTACCCTTGGAGATTGTCAATCGGTTGTGCCCAGTTATAGTAAAGGATAAATCAGGATATTTTATTGGTGCAAGAATGGGGAGGCCTGAAAAAGCAAAGATGCGAAAAATGACCGGGGATCCTCATGGGCTATTTAGTATTGGAAAAGAAGGAGGCAGATTAAGATCCATACAATCTGCATTAGAAATTGGCAAAGTGAAAGCAGACTATCCTGTTTATTTTTGTAATTCCTGCGCTGCCGAAACAATATATCCTATATGTGATCAATGTGGCAGTAAGACTACAAAGAAACATTATTGCATAAACTGCGATAAACTAATTGATGGAGAAAAATGCGGAGATCATAAGGTTGCTAGCTTCAAGAAACAGGAAATTGATATTTCAAGATATTTCAGAAGTGCTATGAAATTAGCCGGTTTGTTGAATGCTCCAAAATTAATTAAAGGGATAAGGGGTTCAAGCAATAAAGATGCGACACCCGAACATTTGCTAAAAATGATTTTGAGAGCAAAAAATAATATTTTTGTGAATAAAGAAGGAACGACGAGATATGATATGTCTGAGATGACAATAACTCATTTTAAACCCAAAGAGATAGGAACGTCAATCGAGAAACTTAAAGAGATTGGATACGAGAAAGATATATACGGCAAAGAACTTACTGAGATAAATCAGATATTAGAATTAAGATGCCAGGATGTCATTCTCCCAGGAATAGAAGATGGGACTGATGAGCCAGCAAGCAAGGTCTTTTTTAGGATTGCTTTATTTATAGATGAATTATTGGTTAACCTATACAAAAAAGAACCATTTTACAAATTGAAAACTGAATATGACATTGTGGGCCATTTGGGTATTGCTTTGAGCCCACACACTTCTGCTGGAATTGTTGTTAGAATAATAGGATTTTCTAAGACACAAGGGTTTTTAGCTCATCCTTTATTGCACAGCATTATGAGGAGAGATTGTTTAGCTTATGAAACTAGACTGCCGATTTTTGACGGTAAGAAGTGGTCTTTTACAGAAATCGGAAAAGTTGTTGAGAAATTAAATCCAATAAAAAAAGTTGATTTATTCGGAACTAAAGCAGTAAAAGTAAAAGGATATAAAACATTGGGATTTGATTCTGAATCTAAGTGCATAAAAGAAGTTAAAATAATAGACTTCACCAAGCATATTAAAAGTAAAATTTTGAAAATTACCTTGGAAGATGGACGAATAATCAGAACAACTAAAGATCATAAATTCTGCGTGAATGAAAATGGAAAAATAACTAAGAAATTTGCAGCTGATTTTAAAATAAGCGATGAGGTTTTGATTTCACCCAATATAGGACTTACTGAAAAAAATATTCAATCTCTTAACTTATTTGATATCTTTAAGGGCAGATCAGATGTCATGGTAAAGGGGATTTCTAACCAGATTCAAAAGATTGTTGAACAATTAGGTAGCCGTTCAAGAACAAGACAACTATTGCATGTAAATAAATCTCTTTTAGACAATTCTTTACTACGAGACAGTTTTTCTCTTGATTTTGTTGAGCAGATCTCTCAATTTTATAAGCTGGATTTGAGCAAAGCTAAATTATTTGCCAAATGGGATAATGTTTTGATTGAACCCATTATTAATCTGGACAAAAATCTCTTATGGTTAATTGGATTATATATCGCAGAAGGATTTTCAAGAAAGAAGATTATCGGTAAGGGTTACTACCAAGTTGATTTTGCTGCTTCGGAAAAAGAGATAAGAGGAAAAATAGTAAATATTTGTTTTAGATATTTTGGGCTTAAACCAAGTTATATCAATAAAGAACGGGTAACTTTCTCAAGCAGATTGTTATATGAACTGTTCATGAATCATTTACAATGCGGTTCAAACGCCCAAGAAAAGAGAGTTCCTTCTTTGATATTTACATTACCCAAAGATAAGTTAGGATATTTTTTGACAGGCTATTTTGATGGTGATGGCTCTGTAAGCTTGACTGACGCAAGAGTTACCTGCGATTCAATAAGCGATGAATTAATCTTTGGACTTGAATTATGTCTTGCCCAATTTGGAATTTATACTCGAAGATACTATTATAAAAAAGAACCAGGCCCGAAAGTCAGAGAATTTTATATTAAAAAACAAAGAAAAATACCTAAATTTGGAATTACTAAATTAATTTTTACAAGCACATATGTAACTACTTTTTTTAGAGAAATTGGATTTGGGCTTAAAAGAAAACAAAAAATATTAGAAGAGGTTGTCAAAAAGACAAGGCCTTATGGAATGAAAATCAAGCATAATGATATGTATGTTTATCCCAAAATTATTTCAATCGAGGAAGACGGTGAGGAAGAAACCTATTGCTTGAATGTTGAAGGGCATAAGATTATTCCTAACAATATAATGACTTATCAATGCGATGGTGATGAAGCTGGGGTTATGCTTTTAATGGATGCCTTATTAAATTTTTCAAGGCAATTTCTACCAAACAGAAGAGGTGTTACACAGGATGCACCTTTGGTCTTGACTTCTAATTTAATACCATCTGAAGTAGATGATATGGTATTTGATATGGACGTTGCCTGGGATTATCCTTTGGAATTCTATGAGGCCGCTGAACAATTTAAGAAACCTTATGAGGTAAAAATAGAAAGATATGGAGATAATTTGAATAAACCTAAGCAATATGAGGGTCTAGGATTTACTCATCACACAACAGACATAAATGAAGGAGTTAGAGTAAGTGCTTATAAGACCATACCTTCAATGGGCGAGAAGGTTGCTAAGCAAATGGCATTAGCTGAAAAAATAAGGGCAGTAGATGAATCTGATGTGGCAAGACTGCTTATAGAGAGACATTTCTTACGGGACATAAAAGGTTGCTTGAGAAAATATTCTCAGCAGCAGCTTAGATGCGTTAATTGCAATGAGATTCTTAGAAGGGTGCCTTTAGCTGGAAAATGTCCTAAGTGCGGCGGAAAGATAATCTTTACGATCCCAGAAGGGTCTGTCGTTAAGTATTTGGACTATTCCTTACAATTGGCCAAGAACTACAAACTTTCTCCTTATTTAAATCAGACTTTAGCAATATTGAAAGACAGAATAGACTCGGTGTTTGGAGTTGATCCTGAAAAACAGGTTTGTTTAGGAAACTGGTGCCAAAAACAAGCTTAATTTTTTCTATAATTTTCTTTAATCATGCTGACAAAGAGAACTAAGAAGATTCCTAAAATTACAGCTAGACCACTATAGAAAGGTATACCTGATATAGGGTTATTATTTATTATTGACATTCCGGTTGTTGTTGTTATCCCCATCAAAGAGCCCAATGTAATGAGCCCTGCACCGAATACAATAATGGAGATTTTTCCCTCTAACCCCTTTTTTGAACTTTTTACACTTTTATCTAAATCTTCAATAATATTTGTAAAGTATTTAGTAACTTTTTCAGTATCCTTTGGTTTTAATTTCCCTGTTCGCATGAGTGTTTTAAAATAAGTACTCATACCCTTTACTTCACTTATAGCATTTCTAAAATATTTCTTCTCAATTTCATGATTAATTTCATAATGCCTTAATTGTTCATCAATCTGTTGCTCCATTGCTGTAAGCCTTTCATTTGAGAGATCTTGCTGTTGACTCTTAGTTTTGCGCTTGGCCTGATAAATCCTACCCTTACTAAACCACCCCAAAGGATTGTAATTCATTTTGTTTACCTCTTTAAATGTAACTTATTTAGTTGTTGTTTTTTCAATTTATAAATATTCTTATTCTAGAGCAGAAAATAAAGCATAATTGGCAATAATAAACAGCCCATAAGGTGATTTTTTCCGATGCCCTTATTCGAGGGGATTAAACCTATTGAGGTTGAAACTGCAAGAATAAACAGACCTATGAATCCGCAAACATAAATAACCAATGAAGATATCATTATTAAAATTATTATGCAAATGAGTTTATAATTCGTTTTTTCTAGAATTGATGCGAAAAGCTTAGAAAGTTTTATCGTTAAGAAAGTTGCAGGTAAGGCCGCTATTAATGTTGCGGCTAAGAATATTCCTAAAATTTCTGTGGAGATTATAGGGATAATTTTAGACATAACTATAACGGCCCCGTTCCTTGCCTTTTCAATTGCCTGCAGAGTTGCAAAACTCACAATCATATTTACTGTGTTTAGACCACCGATTAAAATCAAGAAACCTTTATCTTTCAAATTTTTTGTTATCTGTGAACCTAAAATTGCAACTTGAGAAGGACCCAAACCCGGCATAAATGAGGCAATACTACCCATAAATGTAGAGGTTAAAATTGCTTTGAGGCCTACATTAGAATCCATTTTATTTAGAGAATAATCCTGTTTTGGAATTCGAACATTATCAGAGATACTTGTAGCCAATGTACTTATTCCGAAAAGGCCCGAAAGCAAAGGAAACAAGGGCTCTTTTAATGGAGGATAATTTAATACTGCTAATCCGAATATTCCAGAGAGAATAAAGACAATAAAAGCCCAATATCTCGAGTGCGGCTCTTTATAAATCAAATAAATTGAGCAGAATAATAAAATAACACCGATATAGTCTTTTAATAGTTCATAGATATAATCAATGGAATAAAGGAATAAAGGGATAATTGCAACCGTTAGCAATAATGAACCTAATGAACCTACTGTTGTGAGCATTATTGCTTCATAGCCCTTGCCTTCTAAAAGCATACGATGACCTGGAAGAATTGCCAAAGCAGTTGCTTCATCTGGCGCACCTAAAAAAATAGAGGGTATAACATCAAGAAAACTGTGCGTTATGGACATCCCAATTATAACAATGCAAAGAATTAATGGATCTGTATATTTCAAAATAAAATGAGAATAAGTTAAGATTAAAACGGATACAAGATTGATATGTATACCTGGAGTTATGCCTGTGATAATTCCCAATAATGCGCCTATGAATGTAGCTAATATTATTTCTATAATCATGGACTTTTTTATATAGCCCGAGTTTATATTTCTCATGGGATAAAAATCGCAAAATTTACGCAAAAACAGCAATTTTTATATATCTGTTAGGGCGTATCCCTATTATGGATCCTTTAAGCCATTTGCTGTGGGTTTATCTTGCAGTTAAATTTGGTTTAGTCCATGCATTAAATATTAAATATTTTTTAATATTCAGTCTTTTTCCAGATATAAGTTATATTCCCTTTTGGATTTATCATTTTAAAAAGGCCTACCGTAATTTGGGTAATATGGTCTCTCCAACAAAAGATATGATACAAAATACGCCCTGGATAATTAACAAATTTTATTTCTTATTTCATAGCATACCGTTTATATTATTCTTTAGTCTGGTTGTAGGGCTTATTTTTGGATTACAAATGTTTTTTACTGTGTTATTGGGGTGGGGAATACATGTTATATTAGATGTATTTAGTCATGAGGGGTTTTGGGCTACAAAAATTTTATATCCTTTTAGCAATAAAAGTTATGATTTCCTGCCTTGGTACAATAGCAAACGATTCAATGTGGTTAATATGGCCCTTTTGTTTTTTGGCTATCTTTTTGTTTATTTTAAATAAATTTATATATTTGGGTTAAATTACTATTTTATGTAAACTGGACTAAAATCAAAGTTCATTCTGTACTATAAATCCGATGGTGCAGATTAAATTTATTTTTGCCTTTGTTTTTTGAAAACAAAATTAACCCCCATAACTGCATTAATATGATAGTTAAGCATACGACTAAGTTCTTTTTTGTTCCAAATCTTAAGTTTGATTATGGTTCTGCATTTCATGAAGAAATTTGATTAAACAGAATATAAAATTAATTCGTGCGTGTTTGTTAGGTGGAGTTCATCTAACCTTACATTAAGCAAAAGGGTCTCAAACTTAAAAGATACAAAAACGAACAGACCCCGTCTTAGTCGTTCAACGTCGATTAATTGCAATTCAATCTGGCAAAAATAAGAAACATTTATATTCATTCTCCTTCCTTTATTGATCATGAAATGGATTTATAAAATAACTTATCCAAATGGTAAAATCTATATTGGAAAAGATTTAACTGGAACATTTAGGTATTTTGGAAGTCCAAACAGTAAAATTCTTGAAAAAGATTTTAGTGATAAAGAAAAAAAAGATTTTACCATAAGAAGAGAAATACTTTGGCAATCCGAAAATACTTCTGAAGAAGAAGTTAATAAAAAAGAAGTTGAATTTATTTTAAAATATAAATCAAATAACCTTTCCATTGGATATAATCGATGGCCAAAGTTAAAAAAATAGGTTTTTACCAAACTGAACTCCTTTGAATTTCTTCAAAATCCCCGACCATGCCACGCTCTCATCCATCGGTTTGTGGCATTTAACAGGAATTATATGCAATCTTTATTAATTTGGTCTCTACGCTTAAAGAACTCAGGTTTAATTCGTTTTCCTTGTGTGGGGTTTTTGATTGAATTAAGTTCTGATTCCAAATCTGTATCCAGAACTATTTTTAGTTTATGGATATTGATAAATCTTTCAATTTCTAATTCAGAAAACAAGATTATGTGCGCAAGGTTTTCTTCCCCAATAATCTTAATACCTTCTTCATTTGGTGAAACAAGGAGTATTAAAAATGCTTCAAAATTTTTTGAGGTGATGTATGAATGATTTTGGTTATCTACAAAGGATAATACCCTTTTTTTATTCATCCAGATAAATTCAAGGGCACCATTTACACTACTATCCTTGCCGAAGATATAGTCTTGAGTTTTTACTTCATATATTCTAATAATTTTTTCTTCTTTAACAACACCAAAATCAAGATATCCCCCTCCTTTTTTAGAAACACCCTCTGGAATAATCTCTTTAATAATTTCAAATCCTTCAACGCAAGGATATTTTTTCTCTAACCATTGTTGAAAAATCAATTCCCCTAAATAACCCCTAAGTCCAATAGCTCTTTTTGGCATTTTGATTATTAAAGCAACTAAGCATATAATACTTTCGACCAAATTAAAGACACCCTGGTTTTTGACTTCGCCGACCATTACACTAAACTTCGTTCCTAACGGAAATATATAACCTCCCAGTTATGTTCCATGAGCCTCTAACGATAAATTTATATTATGGATAAACGCTAATGATAAATTATGAATGTTAAAAAATCTATAAATCAATTTTTAGAAGGGAATGGCAAAAATAAAGGAAGAAAACCTGATGAGCGCTATGCTTCTTTTGATTATTGTTACAATTATTTTTATTCATTTTACAAAAGAAATAAACTTAATGAATTAGCAGATGAAAAAAATCTTCAAATGAGTTGTTTGCAATTGGGTTTTTATTTGGCGAGTTGGGGAATGATGAGAGGCTCGTCTTTTCTTCTTGAAAAAAGCGTTAAGAATTATATAAATCTCATTGTTTCAATTTCAAAGATGAATCCAGCATTGTGGAAAATTGATGTGAATGAATATAATGCAGATAACATTAAGTTATTATTAAATTGTAAACAACAAATTATTGATGCGCTTGGAAAAGAAAATAAATCTAGTGATACCTTAGTAACAAAAATTATGCTTGGTGTTTTTGCTAATATTCCTGCATATGATCAATATTTCAGAAAAAGCTTAAAATTGCATTCTCTTAATAAAAAATCCCTTCTAAAAATTAAGGCGTTCTATGATGAAAACAAAGAAACATTTGATTCATTCAAAATATATACTTTTGATTTTTTAACATCCAAAAAAACAGGCATAATTTATCCAAGAGCAAAATTGATTGATATGTGTGGATTTATGGACGGACGATAACAAATCTCTGAATTTACTAAAAACTTTTTATTCCAAGACGAACATAGCCTTGCTTAGTTTTAACATGACATCGGGCATTTCTATGATAAAAGTTAAATAGTTGTTAGGCATTTTATGAATTATGAATATTGATGAAATGTTTGTTGAAGCAAGAAAATGTAGATTATGCTATAAAGGTGCGCCTATATGGGTCCCCTTACCCGATCCAGAAAATGGAAAAGATAATGTAAAGATTATGTTCATTAACGAACGACCCGGTAGAATTGGAACAGGTGCGTCGGGTTTTGTTTCTTTTAACAATGATGATCCTAGTGCCAATCATTTTAAAGATTGCTTTTTAAAAACAGGTTTAAATAGAAAAGAAGTTTACATTACAAACGCCTGTCTCTGTCATCCCGTGTTTGAAAATTATACCGACTTAGCTCCTACAATTAAAGAAATTAATAATTGCCACTTTTGGTTAAAAAAACAAATTGAAATAATGAAACCTAAACTAATTATCACAATGGGGAATATACCTTTAAAATCAATAAAATTATTATTCCTAGAATCAAAACAACTTCAAAAATTTAAATTAAAAGAAAATATTGGTGAAGTAATAACTGAAACAAAACCTTGGATTTATCCATTGTACCATACCTCCTTAAGAGCAAGATTAACCAGAAATGCCGAACAACAACAAAAAGATTGGTTAAAAATAAAGGACATTTTAACTCGATTGTAGAACAAATTCTAAGTATTTTTTTTCAATACAATTGTGCTTTGAATGTGGTGAATATTGCCAAATCGTTTGAAATATTCTGTTATCGCAAATTAATCTTTTTTTATTATGCCACAAAGATGCCTTGCGCTTTTGTGCAGAGTAACTAAATCTCCTTTATGGAACTATGTTCTTTATCCTTTATTTGAAAAAGCTTTAAATATTAGTGTTAAATTACTATTTTATTATGAAGTTTTTCAACACGTTAACAAGGAAGGATGAAGAATTTAAACCGTTAAAGGATAATGTTGTAAGAATGTAC
The DNA here is from genome assembly GCA_018303545.1 of Candidatus Woesearchaeota archaeon. Lineage (GTDB taxonomy): Archaea > Nanobdellota > Nanobdellia > SCGC-AAA011-G17 > JAGVXY01 > JAGVXY01. The sequence goes on from JAGVXY010000014.1 coordinate 13,146, forward strand.
ACCTGTGGGCCAACAATCTATAATTTTGCGCATATAGGCAATTTTAGAACATATGTTTTTGAAGATTTACTTCGGAGATATCTTAAATATAAAGGTTATAAAATCAAACAAGTAATGAATTTGACTGATGTTGATGATAAAACAATAAAAAATTCTATCAAAGAAGGAAAAAAACTTAAGTCGTTTACCGATACTTATAAAAAAGCATTTTTTGAAGATGTTGATATCTTAAATATAGAACGAGCTGAAGTCTATCCTGCAGCAACTGAACATGTTTTAGAAATGATTGAGATTATTAAGGTTTTAATTAAAAAAGGTTATGCTTATCAGGGGGAAGATAAATCATGGTATTATAATATTGCAAAATTTAATGACTATGGAAAATTGTCGCATATGAAAATTGATGAGCTTAAATCTGGAGCAAGGGTAAAACAAGATGAATATGAGAAGGAAAATGTTGCGGATTTTGCATTATGGAAGGCATGGGATGAGAATGATGGGGATGTATTCTGGGATGATGACGAATTAGGGAAAGGAAGACCTGGGTGGCATATTGAATGCTCAGCAATGTCAATGAAACATCTAAGTGATGCTTTTAAAACTGGAAAATTTATACCTGGAAAATTTGAGACGTTTGACATCCATACAGGGGGTGTTGATAATATGTTTCCACACCATGAGGATGAGATTGCACAGAGCGAGGCAGCTACGGGAAAAAAATTTGTAAATATATGGATGCATTCTGAGCATTTACTTGTTGATGGGAAAAAGATGTCCAAGAGTTTAGGAAACTTTTATACATTACGAGATTTATTTGCTAAGGGTTTTAAACCAATGGCTCTTAGGTATGTATTGATATCTACACATTACAGGCAACAATTGAATTTTACTTTTGATGGATTAAATGCAGCTACTAATGCTTTGCAAAGAATCGAAGATTTTGTTTTAAAATTGAAAGAAACAAAAGAAAACGAAGGTGAAGATATCAATTCGACTATGGATAAATTAATTGAAACTTTTGAAATGAGTTTAGATAATGATTTGAATATTGCCCCGGCTATGGGGGCTATTTTTGAATTCATTAAGAAGATAAATGGCTTAATTGCTGAGAAGAACTTGGCTAAAAAAGATGCAGATAAAATATTAAAATTACTCATCAGATTTAATTCTGTTTTGGGATTTATTGACTTTTCTGAAAAAAAATTAGACAATGAAATTGAGGAATTAGTTAGGGAAAGAGAAGCTGCAAGAAAGAGCAAAAATTGGGCAAAATCAGATATGATAAGAGATGTTTTGAAAGAAAAAGGCATAGTCCTTGAAGATACTGCCAAAGGCGTAAGGTGGAAATATGCTAAATAAGCAAAAGGTTTTTTAAATTTACTATATTTCTGTATTTCTATGGAAGTAGATATTGATTTATCCAAAAATATTGAACAAAATGCAGAGTTCTATTATGAGAATGCAAAGAAGGCAAAAAGGAAAATAGAAAACACTGAAAAAGCGCTAGCTAAAACTAGAGAGAAATATAATATTTTATTAGAGAAGAAAGAGCTTGCAATTTCGCAGGTTAAGGTTAAAGAAAAAAAAGTAATTAAAGATAAGAAATGGTATCATAATTTTAGATGGTTCTTTTCATCTGAGGATTTTTTAGTTGTTGGCGGAAGAGATGCGACAACAAATGACATCATCATCAAAAAATACCTCGATAAAGGGGACCTTGTTTTTCATACAGAACTTGCAGGAAGCCCATTTTTTGTAATTAAATCTCTTGGCAAGGAGATTGGAAAGAAAACAATCGAAGAAGCGGCACAGGCTACAGCATTATATTCTAGGGCATGGAGGACCGGTGCTGGAACAGCAGATGTTTATTGTATAAGTCCAGATCAAGTAAAAAAAGAATTAGGGCTGCCAAAAGGGGCATTTATGATTTATGGAAAAAGGAATTACTTTAGACCTGTACTTGAAATGGCAATTGGTAATGTAAATGGAGAAATTATTGGTGGCCCAATAGATTCTGTGAAAACAAAGACAAACAAGTATGTTATTCTAAAACCCGGAGATATCAAACCAGGACAATTGATTAAAAATATTAGGGCAAAAATTGAAGGCGATTTGGAAGAAATACAAAAATTCCTACCTCCGGGCAATAGTTCTTTACCTGGAAAATAGAAAAGCTTTTAAAAGAATGACTATACATATAATCTAATAGGGCTGAAAATTAAAGTTAATTCGTTTAGAATCGCCTTATTTTTATAAAACAAGGAGAAATCACTGATAATGGCAACAATACTCGATGTTAATGCTAATAAATTGATAAATGAGGCTGGAAAAGTCTTAAAATCGCAAAATATTGTGAATATGCCTGATTGGGCTAATTTTGTCAAGACAGGGACTGCAAAAATGAGGTGCCCCATTGACGGAGACTGGTGGTACTACAGAGCCGCATCTATTCTAAGAAAAGTTTACCTCGATGGACCCATTGGTGTTTCAAAATTAAGAACAAAATATGGATCAAAAAAGAATCGTGGACATAAACCTGAAGAATTTAGAAGGGCATCTGGAAAAATTATTAGACTGATACTTCAACAGCTGGAAAAAGCAGAGTTAGTTAAAACTGATTTGAAGGATATACATAAGGGAAGGAAAATAACGCCCAAGGGGAAATCTTTCCTTGATAAGATTGCAACAACCATATTACCTAAATTTGAAAATAAGGAATAAAATGACAAGATTTAAACCAGTAGCAAAAAAATTGAGGTTAGCAAAGAGGAGACTGCAAACTAGGTGGGCTCCCTTCTGGATAATCCCCAAAATAAATGGGCCTAAGAAAAAGGTTCATCCAGCAAGATACACTGCTGTGAAGAGGCACTGGCGAAAGAGTAGGACAAAGGCATAAAAATGACAAAAGAAGAGAAACTAGAAAGGAAATATGTTATTCCTCTTAGAAAGGAATGGAGAAAGGTTCCTATGTATAAGAGATCTAGGAAAGCAATTAATGCTATTCGAGAATTTGTCATGAAACATATGAAGGTGAGAGATGTCCGTATAGGAAAATATCTAAATCTTTTTGTTTGGGAACATGGGACTAAGAATCCACCGCATAAGGTTGAAGTTAATTGTGTAAGAGAGAATGCTATTGGCTATGTTGAACTTTTAGGCTATGAAATTATAACTGAGAAACCCAAGAAGAAGGAAGATAAAAAGAAATTAACCAAAGAAGAAAAAGAAGACAAGAAAGAACAGGAAATAAAGAGAGAAGAGACAAAAGAAGCAATAGAGAATATACCTGTGTCTAAAGCAGCTAAGGCGGGAAAAGTAAAGTTTGAAAGAAAAGAAAACGCAGTTAAAACTAAGGAAGAAGGCGTTATTGGAAGAACTTCTAAGAAATAAATTTTTATATACTTTTAAAACCAGCGACTACATCTTGAAGACTTTTTTTGCGTTTTATTCCTAAGCTTATTAATAATAAAACTATTGCTAATGCGCCAACCAACGAACCGAATATAAAATAAAGGTTCTTTTTTACGAATAATAATGCCTTTCTTTGTTCAATCTGGATGATTTTTGTACAATCTACATCTTCCGTTGTGCAATCAGGATCACATTTTCCATCATTCTCTAAATCACAGAAATTGTCTGCTGAACCAGAAGGACAGTCAGCATTGCAAAAAAGATAATTTTCATTGCTTTCACATACCCCATTGGGGATGCATTTTACAATTATATCGACAGAATTTGAGCTTGATTGTGATCCATCTTTTAAATCTGTAACTTCGGTGGATACTAACGTAATAATTCCTAAGCCCAATGGTTTTATGCGATATATAAACGTTCCAACTATTCCGGGAGGAATAGTAACCTTCCTATCAAAATAAGGGATGTTCAAAGATGAAATATATTTATCAGGCACAGAAGGAGAAACAAATTCTGCCGCTTTAGAGAGCTGTTCCTTTATCTGAAATTCACGTTCTTCGGGATTATCATTATAAATACTTATTCTAACATCTAGTGTTTCTCCGAGATTTATCTCATTTTGTGTAGTTTTTACAACCTTTGCTCCAAAAACTAGAGGGAGAAACAAAAGCAATACAATTCCAAAGATTATTATTTTTTTCATGATTTAATTTTTTTCCCTATGTAATTTGAAGGTTCAAGAGATTGCAGGAATAAAGAAGCAATTTCTGAAACTTCGCTTTTATTTATACAACCATATATTTCAACAACGGATGGGCAAAATTGTTTTCCATTGTCGTTATAACATTTACGCATATTTTCACAATAAGGATAACCATAAGGCATATTTCCGAAATTTATTGGGAAATTATTTCCCGTTGTATCAACAAAGGTATACTTCAAATCTCCCGGCAGTTTTACAAGATTATATGCATGATCTGTGCCTTCAACGGTGTAGACTTCATTTTCTCTGAATCCGGCTTTTCTTAATAATGTTGTCAAAGCAATAGAATAATCTGCGCAAGTGCCCGTATAAATCTTGTCTAATGAAACGTGCGCAGGCAAATCAACGAGGGCATAATTATTCAAATGTTCTCGTTCATCTTCATATTTATACCATCCATTGGTACTTTCACGTTCAGGCATACCTAAAAGTTCACTAGTCCATTTGTGATTATAATAACAGTTCATATCTTTTGGTAAGGTGCGTCTTACATCCGGCAATGGATTTAGTGTATAAAAATCGGCAGGATTATCGCAAAGGGATGCAACCCCATAACAGCACATTTCAGCAGTGAAATAATCCTGCATATAAACAGCTGCATCGCCAAGACCCTTTATTAGATATAGAGCTTGGCACATTTTTGTTCGCCCTTTGCTGAATTTTATCGCATAATCACAGGCAGATATCGCGGCAGAATCTTCACTTGTGAGTACAAGTGGGGTACCATCACAACAATCATAAGCATCTGCAATAATGGGGTCTATTTTTTCATTACATACTTCAAACAAATCACAACTTTTCCCTGCTGTATTTATATTAATAGAACCTCCTTCTTGAGAGGGCCAATCATCGTTACATAATGTATCTTTTGGAAAATATTTTGTCTGAGTTTTTGTGCATGTTTTTCTTTCTACTGCTTCGATTATTATATTTGTGGTACTTGTGAGACCAGTAGAGTCTTTAACTTTTAAACCAATAGTATATTTTTGTGGAAAAGGCAATGAGAGATTTAGAATTTTTCCATTTCCAATAAATTTTACTGTTTTGCTCTGCTGGTCTATAAAGTCCCATTCGTAAGAATTTTTATTGTCTATTAAATTTCCATCAGGATCCCATGATTTTGAGGCATCGAGAATGACATTTTGATCTATTGTTATAACTCTTGGCGCATCAATTATTGCAAAAGGGGGATTATTTGTGTCTTTTATTGGTTGAACATTTAAAGTTATGGTCCTTTTAATTGTGCTTGTGCCATCTGAAACGGCTATTTCAAGATCAACGCCACCAGAACCCCTTGGTTGGTTACATATTAGTTCTGTATTTATTATATCACAGGCAATTATAGAATTATCTTTATTTTTAGTTATACTAAAGGTCAATGCGGAATTTTCATAATCTTTTGCATAATCTGATAAATCTATTGAAGCCCCGATGTTTGCCTCTCCAGATCTAAATGAAGTCATTGTTGAAGGCAAACTAAATATTGGGGGTCTGTCAACTTTGGAGAGGTCATTTGAAAATTCTATTTGAAAATCTTCCGATATCTTTTTACAGTCTTCAGGGCAATTTTCATTGTTCTCGGTTTTTTCACAAATATTATCTCCACAATTTATACAATATCCTTGATTTAATCCGGTATTAATCCTCTTTAAACCAGAGCAGCAATCTGAAATTCCTACACTTATATCCAATGCTTGGTCTTTTAATGCACATTTTTCTGGACAGTCTTGAACACAATTTTGAGGGGTTTCGTCTTTTGTGCATACACTATCCCCGCACCTAAGAGTTGAACCAATTTTACAAGCACCACCTGAACAACCATTAGCACATTCTTTTTTTAATTCTCCTTTGACATATGATCCATCTGCTCTATGCTCACAAAACATCTCCGTTAATGTATCTGAGGTACATATATCTACATATGTTTGACCATTTAATATAATACTTCCAGCCTTACCGAAATCAAGTCCATCCAAATCGTTACAAGTTGAACAATCTTGCGGGCAAGTGATATGATTTTCTTGGATTTTCCCCGGAATGAGCCCTTTGTCTCCTGCCCCACAAATATTATCCCCGCAGGTTTGTGTAATTAATAAATTTGGGCTGTTACACTTTCCATTCAAGCAACCAAATGGACAAATATATTTTTCTGTTCCAATCGTGTATGAGCCATCTGCACTAATGGAACAGAATTTTTCAAATAAAATATTTGAATCACCACATGCATCAGATTCAGAAATTAAATTTATGGTGACGGCTCCCATTACATTGTAAGCTTTTCCCTTATCTGTATCCATACATGTTGAGCAATCTTTAGGACATAATTCTCCCAAGGAACAAATACCATCTCCACAACAAGTAGCTAATTTTGTATTTATACAACCATTATTTGTGCATGAATCTGAAGTACAACTGTCGAAATCTTCGCAACTTTTTGAAGATTTTGCAACACATTGCCCATTTTGACAAATTTGCTGTGAAAATGTCAAACCATTGCAAGTCGGACCGCATTCAGCAGTAATATCATAAGTGCACTGACTATTACAAACAAGTACATAATTATCTTTGCAGATAGATGAACCAGGGGGGTCACAATCTTCATTTGGATTAATATTCTCATTGCCACAAAGAGTTTCTTTTATAACTTCTTCTGAAACGATGTGCCCTGTAATTTTGAGTGATAGCCCCATAACAAAGTACAAACACAAGAAAATTACGATTGTAAGTATTATCCCTCTTTTATCCATCAAATGACAAATATACCTTCGAACATATAAATATTTTTCTTTTAAATAGAAACCTTTATTAAAATAGCATTGATTTTGCTATTATATGAACAATTTACCCTCAAATGCCAAAAGAAAAGTAATTATACGAACTGAGGCGGAATCTGATAAGAGGTATGGTTGCAAGCCCGATGAGAGGCCGACTGAAATGCTATTCCATTATGGTATTGTAAATATTAATAAGCCACAGGGTCCAAGCTCGCACCAAATTTCAGATTATGTCAAAAAAATTTTAAATGTTGAAAAGGCAGGACACTCGGGCACCCTTGACCCAAATGTAACAGGAGTTCTGCCAATTGCGCTTGGAAGATCAACAAAAATAGTTATGGCTTTACTGAAAGCAGGAAAAGAATATGTGGGAATAATGAACTTGCACCGGGAAATTGATAGAGATAAAATAATCCGTGCTGTTGAGAAATTCAAAGGTCAAATTGAACAGATCCCCCCCGTTAAATCTGCAGTGAGAAGAGAAAAAAGAAAAAGAACAATTTATTATTTTGAATTGATTGAGACTGATGGGAGAGAGGTTCTTTTCAGAGTAGGCTGCGAGGCTGGAACTTATATGAGAAAACTGATACATGATTTGGGACAGGAGCTTAAATGCGGCGCGCATATGGCTCAGCTTATTAGGACCAGAGCAGGCCCATTTGATATTTTTTCCTCAATTAATTTGCATGAGCTTACTGATGCTTATTTTTTGTATAAAGAAAAAGGAGATGATTCTCTGCTTCGAAAAAGCATATATCCCATAGAATCCGCCGTTGAGCATTTGCCAAAAATCTGGATTGATGATTCTGCTGTAGATTCGATATGCCATGGTGCGATGCTGAATATACCGGGAGTTGTTAAGATTGAATCTGAGATTGAGAAAGAAGATTTAATTGCAATAATGACTTTAAAAAATGAACTTGTTAGTCTGGGAATTGCAATGATGACTTCTGAAGAAATTATGAAAGCAGACAAAGGGCTAGCGGTCAAAACATATAAAGTTTTGATGCCTCGTAAAACCTATCCTAAGTTTAATGCCTCAGCCTAGATTGAATCTGTTTTATTTCTTCTTTTAGAGTTTCCGTCTTTTCTTTGTTGTAAGAAATATTATCTGGATTGATGATTATATAATCTCCTTCTTTTATCCCCGGATAATATTTAAATTCATTTAGGTTTAATATTTCTAAATTATTATTTACTTCAACAAATGCGCTATTTGATATTAAATATTCAATATGCCCTTCAATGTTATTTGTGCAACTGCAAAGAGAAGCCAATAAACCCAGATAAATCCATTTTTTCATGACTTTTATTGAAATGTATGGTTTTATATTCGTTTCCTAAGAATTTTCGAAATATTTCCGGAGGTTATAGTTTCTAAATTTTGAAAAATGAAAATATTTTTGTTAAGAAGTTGCGTAATGTACTAAATATATTTGTATTGGATTTAGGCTCTGCGGTGATTATGAAATAACTAAAATTATCTATTTCTGCTGTAATTACCTTATTATTACCTTTATTCGCAATTGTTACCGAAACTTCTGATTCAGAACCATCGTCTTCAATTTTAATCAATTTAATACTATTTAATGCACTAAATTTATTTGAATCTATTGAGAATTTAATAGTTGCCTGTTGTGCAGTATCTTTAATATCTGTTTGTATTCTATAAAAATTAATTATTTTACCCTTATTATCTTTAACGTCATTGAATAGTTTTTCAATTGATTCTCTTGCTTCTTGAGTTATAATCATTTTTTCTTTTGAGGGGGTTAATTCTTTACTTAAACTATTTGCTTGGGCGATATTTAATTTTTTGATTATCCCATTTTCATCAATATAATAACCCTGAATAATTAAAGAGTTTATATTGTTCATTGATTTGAACTGAAGATTTAATTTATTTTGTGCTAAATCTGAAGCTACTGCATTTCCTGAAAGGTCAGATGATGGCGATGATTGATCGCCTTCAATATAGTCTATATCTATTGTGTTACCCTCTTCAGAAGGATAATTACTTAAATCTAGCTTGTCAAGGTCAGAAGGTCTCGAAATATCTAAAACATCAAAATTAAAATCATAAGAATCAGGATTATTTGAAATATCTAATTTATCAAGATCAGATGGCCTCGAAATATCTAATGGATCGAGATTAAAATCAGGATCATCAGAAACTCTAGGCATTGTAATTGTTAGATCATAAGTTGTTGTTGTGGTAGTTGAACCAGAACCTTGTGACATGCCCAATATAGTGAATGGCAATGGCTCGTTTTTAGTATCCGTCTTTTTAACTTGAACAATCCATAAATCACCATTTACTTCTTTAGTATCAGTAAAAACATTTCCTTTAATATAAGCAAGACAATTACCAGAATTAGAAGTAGAATAACCAATAACTTCCTTTCTGTCTTCATGTAGGGTATTACCCCCAAATCCAGTGGTTATTGTTGTAGAACTCCATTTTAATGTTTGAATAGCATTAGAATAATCACTTACAGGATTACCTGAATCATCAGAAGGAAGACAACCTATAAGTGATAAAGTAAAATTGCCAGTATCAGAATCAATTGAAAAATAACTTTCTGATAATCCCGGAATATATTCTAAATTAACAGTGCCAGAACCATCATTTGTAGCTACTTGATTTGATGTAATACCTGAACCTGAGGTAGTGTACTCTTTTTTATATTTGTAAGACCAATCTGAATCTCCATCAATGAAATTATAAAAAAAATCATTTGTTACTTCAGGATTCCTAGATAAGGCTCCAGAAGCTATAATCTTTGTGTCATATGTTTCTTTGAGATTTGCAGATCCATCTTGCGATGAAGCAGATCCTTGTTCTGTTTTTATAACTTGATGATTCAATTCAATTGAAATTTTAGAACCGGCATAAACCACATTAAGTAATAATAAGGAAATAAAGACAATAAGTAATACGCTCTTTTTCATTATTTTATATTTAGGAGAAATTCATATATAAATCTTTTTATGGACTAGTTAAGTTTTCAGATTGTAGAACACCAAAAACCCCTCTTTTGAAGAGTTAACTTTGATGAATTTTTCTAATATGGTTTTAACTTGATTTGAATCGTATTTTTTTTCTATTTTGCGATCAAATTTGATATCTCCATATTCAACTTTCTCATAAGAAGCACAGTCCTTTAACTTTGAAAATATCTTTAACGAATTTGAAATTTGAAATGAATCTCCCTCTTTTATCAGAAGATTTTTTGTTTCGAATACATTTATTATATCGTAAATCTCGCCGAATTGCAATCCAGATTTGGAAAATAATTCTGATGCTTTGAATTTACCGAGTGTTATTGCAATACCTAAGACTTTTGATTCCTGGCTTGAAATATTTGGAAAAGAATGTATAAATTCTACAGAATCTAAGGTTTCTATATTCCTTATAATCTTTCCTGAGGCTAAATCAATAAGAATATTAAATTCCTCATTGTTATAGCAGTTAACTAATGCACAAGGAATCAATAATATTTCCAAATTTTCTGGGTTGTCAACCATTAGTTCAATGTCCCTTTTTGTGTAGCGCTGATTTATTAATGGTAAAAGCTCTTTTGATTCCCTAATTTCATTAACGAAATCATTTTGTTTCATCGGTTCTTGAATTTCAACCTCATCATCAAATATCTTCACCGCTTCACCACCATGTTTGGTTATTCGTGGCCGAACATTTACAAAAATTGGAATGTCTATAACCCCAGTAATCATGGCATTGCCTATGGGGATATTAGGGATTTCATTTTCTGTCATTGCATTCATTCCTTCGGCTGAAGTGGCAATAGCTTTTATATCCCCTGGATTTGAAACTTTTAAAATTATCTGGGTATTACACTGCGATAAAACTGATTTTTCAATTCTCGAAGGTCTTTGGGTTATTACACAAAGCCCTAAACCAAATTTACGGCCTTCTGCAGCGATAGTCCTTAATATTCCGGAGCTTTTTGCCTCTCCAAAATTTCTTTCTGGGCAGAAATTATGCGCTTCTTCTATTAACAAGAAAAATGGAGGAATATTAGATCTTTTCCTCTCATTAAATAAATCTGAAACTAATTTATGAACAATGACTTCCTGAACTTCAGGGTCTACTCCCCGAAGATTAATTATTGAAGCCTTGCCGGGCTGAATGAGCTCGATATATGAGGTATATGCTTCTGAAAATAAGTTTAATTTTTTCATATATTCAATTACATTCATTAACGTCCATTTTGCTGAATTGTCTTCATATTCCAAGGCTAATAGGAGTTCATCAAAATTTGTTTTGTTTGTGCCCATATTTTTTAATGCAGAGTATAACAAATTCTGCTGAGGCAATGATAATTTTATGGGCAAAAGTTTCATAATTTCTGTTGAAGTTAAACCCGAAGCATTTAATTTTAATGGCATAGCCCCAGTATTTGTTTCCAAATCAGGAGAATATTCACAGATATGATTGAGAAACCCTTTTGGGCTAAGATTTAATGCTGAAAGTTTTTCTATATCTTCGGGGTTTGGATATTTTAATGAGGAATATTCCCCATGGGGATCAATGATTAGAATAGGGATATTCTTGTTTAAAATTTCCTCTACTAAAACTCCCGAGACATATGATTTTCCAGCGCCAGTTTTTGCTAAAACTGCTACATGCTTTGTCAGCATTTTATTAAAATCAAGATAAATAGAAATATTATCTCTCCCATCAAGCTTACCAATAAAAGCCCCTGAATCTTTTGTAATACCTAATACATCTTGCAGAAATGAATCTTCCGCTTTCAAGACCTCTGTTTCTGGATTGAATGGAGTTTTTATTCCCACTATATGTTTATCTTCTTTGTAACCTATAATATGGCAATATGCGAGAGTATTGCTTACATCTTTTGTAATCTCTGCTATTTGAGCAAGTACAAAATAATTGCCTGGATGCATGACCTGGACATACTGATGCTTTTTTGCATCACCTGTAACTGAAAAAGTAAATTCAGTTGTGCTAAGCTTTCCGATTATTTTACCTAAAATCATCCTTTTAGTGCAAGAAAAAGAGTTTATTAATATTGTTGTTATTCAAGATATGATAGCACATACATTAAGAATATACCCATTACAAATATAAAAAAATTGATTAACATTTTCCAATCAGTGGCTTTATTTCTTAGTTCGGGAATTAAGTCTGAGGCCGAAATATAAATAAATCCGCCGGCAGTTATAGCCAAGAGGATGGGCGTAAATGATTCTATAAGATTGTTCATGAAGTAGCCTACAACCCCGCCCAATATCGCAGTTGCAGCAACAATAAAATTCATAAATAATGCTCTGGCCTTTGAGAAACCGCCATGAATAAGCACCCCAAAGTCTCCTAATTCTTGGGGAATTTCATGAGAGGCTATAGCGATTGTGGTGATCCAACCTAATCTAAAATCGATTACAAATGCAGCAGCTAATGCCAAGCCATCAATAAAATTATGTATTGAATCTCCTATTAAGGTCATTGAAGCAAATTCATGCACGGCACAATGCCCCTTATGACAATGCCTCCAATGCAATACTTTTTCTATGAAAAAGAAGATTATAAATCCTAAGATTACATACCCAAAGGCGATATTGCCTATTTCAAGTGATTCTGGGATTAAGTGGATAAATGCACCGCCAAGTAGGGTACCTGCTGAAAGTGCAACTAAAAAGTAGATTACCCGTTCTGTAAGATTTCGTTTTAGAACTAATGTAATAATGCCTACGAAAGAAGTTAAACTTATTATTATCGTTGAAAGTATTATAAGCCAAATTGTATCCATTGTACCTATATTCTTAATTCAGATTTATTAACTTTGTGTTACCTTAAAAAGGTAAATTTATTAAGGGAGAACTATGAATTTATTCTATAATGACCAAAAAACTAGTAAAAATAACAAGAGAAACAGGAATCCCCCTAGTTGGGGCTATTATGTTTGGAGTAATTGATAGAGGGACCAATTTGCTGCAGATAAGGGCGACAACAATTTGTCCATTAAATTGTATCTATTGTTCTGTTGATGCAGGCCTTAAATCCAAAACGAGGAGGACTGATTATCAAGTGGATATTGAATACCTGATACAATGGGTGAAAGAGGTGATAAAACAGAAAGATTGCACTGAAATAGAAGCAAATATTGATTCTGTAGGTGAACCCTTAGCACATCCAGATGTAACTAAACTCGTTGCGGAATTGAAAAAAATAAACGAAATAAAAAGAATATCTATACAAACAAATGGTGTTTTGCTTACGAAGAGGTTAGTTGATGAATTGGAGAAATACGGACTTGATCAAATAAACTTATCATTTAATACGTTCGATAATGAACAAGGAAAATTTCTTTCTGGGTGCCAAGATTATAATTTAGATAAAATCATTGAAATGGCTCATTATATCGCTAAATCAAAAATTACTCTTTTAATTGCTCCCGTCTGGATTGGAAAACTGAATCAGGAAGAGATGCCAAAAATGATTAAATTTGCAAAAGAAATTGGCGCAAAATTAGGAATACAAAAATATGAAAAGTATAAATTGGGCCGGGGTCCCAAAGAAGTGAAACAAGAGTCATGGTGGAAATTCTTTAATGCACTTAAGAAATGGGAAAATGAATTTGATGCCAAGCTAAAACTCTCTGCAAATGATTTTGCAATTAGAAAAACTAAATCTCTGCCTTTAGTTATTGATAAAAATGATAAAATAAATGCAACAATTGTCTGTGACGGCTGGATGAATGGCCAAATGATTGCATCTGCAAGAAATAGATGTATAACTGTTGAAAAATGCGATAAAAATATTGGGGACAAAGTAAATGTTAAAATACTTGAAAATAAAAATAATATTTACCTTGGCGAGATGATATGAAAGCAATAGGAATTACGGTATTTGGAATGGAAGATATTGCCATACAAGAGATGAAAGATTTTGGTTTTAGGGCTGAAAAAATTTCAGGGGGAAGAATTGAAATTGAAGTAAAAAAAGTTGAAGAAATCTATGCTATAGCTTATAGGACAAGGGGATTACATCTCATATATCAGTTTTTAGATAAAGTTAATTTTTCTTCATTGGATGAACTTAAAATTTGTGCTGAAAATATTGATATTTCTATAGTGGGTAAATTTAAGGTTCAATGCCACCGCACAGGAAAGCATGAATTTAATTCTATGGAAGTTGAAAAGATTATTGGAGAGGCATTTTATGAAAAAGGGCATAAGGTTGATTTGAAGAATCCAGAAACAATTGTTTTTGCTGATATAATTGAAGGAATGTGCTTTTTTGGTATAGCCGTTACAGATTTTACACTAAGCAAGAGAGATTACAGAATAAAATCTGTGCAAGAGGGGATAAATGCGGCATTAGCATATTGTGTGGTGCGGGAAAATTGGAATAAAAAAGAAATTCTTTTAGATCCCTTCTGTAAGGACGGGGTGGTAATAATCGAAGCGGCTTCTTATGCACTTAATTTACCTTCGGGATATTTCAGAAAAAGAGATTTTAAATTATTCAAAACATTTGATTTTAGCAAAATTGATGCTAAAATTGAAAATAAAAAATTAAATGTTTTTGGCTGCGATCCTTTGCTCCATAACGTCAGAGACTGCGAAATACATTCGAAACTTGCAAATGTGAATAAAAATATGGAATTTTCTAGAGTGGATACTGAATGGCTTGATACAAAATATAAAGAAAAATCTGTTGATAAAGTAATAACTGTTCCCCCATATATGATAAAGAAGATAGGTGAAAGAGGATTATCTAAAATATATGATGAATTCTTTTTTCAACTTGAATTCATTTTAAAAGATGATGGAAAAATTATTTTCATTGCTCATGGAAAAAGTTTGCTTGAAGAAGCAGCTAAAAAATACAAATTTACTATAAAAAACGAGAAAGAGGCAGCTATTGGGGAAACCATTTATAAAATATTGACTTTTGAAAAATGTTAGTTGACGATATTATTAAAAAGAAAGAACTGAAAGATTTGAATAAAGAATTTGTTTCAAATGAATTGAGAGAATATCTGAAAAGAAATAAAATTGAAGAAATACCCAATGAGAAATCTGCAAAATATAAAAAAATAGTAAAAGATATAAGAAAAAAGTTCAGAGAGATATATGGGGTTTATAAAACAAGATATAGCGGAGATGTTGCAGAATTTATTTCTTCAATGCGAGATTTTAAAAGCTTTAAGGAGAACTCTAATGAAATATTAAAAGCGCATACTTCAACATTAGAAAGAAGACCTTATTATGAAGAAATATACTCTAAACTTTTTGATGGCGAAACTTCTATTATTGATTTGGGCTGCGGTTTGAATCCTTTTTCAATTCCTTGTATGCCTAGAATTAAAAAATATTTTGCAGCAGATTTCAATATCAGTGAAATACATCTATTAAACGATTATTTTAAAATCGCTTCCAAGTATTACCCCGGTTTTGAAGGATTTGCAGAAGTAATTGACTTAAGGAAATTGGAGTTTAAGCTACCGCATATGGAAATGTGCTTTTTGTTTAAGATATTGGATGTAATTGAGAAAAAAGGGCACAAACATGCTGAAAGACTTATTGAAAAAATTCCAGCCAATAAAATCATCGTAAGTTTTCCAACAAAAACACTTTCACAGAAGAAAATGAATTATCCAAGAAGAAAATGGATTGAACTTATGGCCCAGAGATTAGGATATAAAATGGAGTCTTTTGAAGCCAAAAATGAAATATTCTATACCCTTAAAAAGCCCGAATTTTGAGGATACAGCCTTTAAAATTGAGAAAACTTTATAAATGATTAATCCTGTAATTATACTGAAATCGGCAGAGATGCCCGTTTTATGACATTTAAACAAAGGGAGGAATGATACCATGTTAGTAGTCAAAGCAAAAATAAAGGAATTTGTCGGGGACATGAATGTTGCTGGAGATTTTGCTGATAACTTAAGTAAAGAAGTTGAATATTTAATAAAGAAAGCAAAAGCAAGAGCACAAGCAAACGGCAGAAAAACTGTCAGTTCAAAAGATCTTTAAGCTTTTTTCTTATTTTTTCTTTTTTTGATAAAATATATATACTCATTAGGATTCTTAATTTTAAGAGGTGAATTTCTTGAGCAAGAGAAAAGGTACTTATGCAGAAAGGGAACTTATACATATGTTCTTTGATAGTGGATGGGCCTGTTTAAGGGCTGCTGGTTCGGGATCAATACCTTTGCCCGTGCCTGATTTGATTGCCGGTAAGAATAATAAGAATTATGCGATTGAATGCAAATCTTTGAGGTCTTTAAGCCATCATTTTGATGCAAAAGAAATTGAAGATTTAGAATTATTTTCTAAAATATTTGGTTCTATTGCTTTGATTGGAATGAGATTTGACCGCAAAGGATGGTTTTTTGTTGAGACAAAATATCTGAATAAAACTAAATCTGGAAACTATTCCTTAAACTTTGAATTTTGCGTTAAGAATGGCAAAAGATTCGAAGAGATAATATGAAAGAGGCAAAATTTTACAAAAAACTGAAAAATAGAATAGTTCAATGCGAATTATGCCCTGTAAACTGTGTGATTAATGATGGACAAAGAGGTAATTGCCATGTGAGAAAGAATATTTCTGGGAAATTATATTCTATGGTTTATGGGAGGCCATCTGCTGTTGCTATTGACCCGATTGAAAAGAAACCCTTATTTCATTTTCTTCCTGAAACTAGGACTTATTCAATAGGCACAGCCGGATGTAATTTTAACTGCATGTTCTGTCAAAATTATACCTTATCCCAATATAATGAAGAGGAGATTGGCTATAAAGAACTTAGCCCCGAAAGAGCAGTGGAGGAAGCTCAACGAAATAAATGCAAGTCAATATCTTACACTTATAATGAACCCACCATATTTTGGGAATATGTTTATGATATAGCGAAGATTACCAAACGAAAGGGATTGAAGAATATTATGATTACCAATGGATACATTAATCTAGAACCTCTGAAGAAACTTTATCCTTTGATTGATGCAGTTAATGTGGATATGAAAGGTAATACTGAATTTTACAATAAACTCTGCCGGGGGGATATTGAGATTGTAAAAAGAAATTTGATTGAAATAAAGAAGATTGGATGCCACATTGAGATAACAAACCTATTAATACCTGGATATAATGACACAGACGAGGAAATAGAGGATATGGCTTCTTGGATTTTAGAAAATTTAGGCAAAGATACACCTCTGCACTTATCCAGATTCTTTCCCCTTTACAAGATGGCTGGATTGAAAGCAACACCTATTGCAACCTTAGAAAGAGCTAAAAAAATAGCCTTAAATTATTTAAATAAAGTTTATATTGGAAATATCTAATCAAATTCTTTGTAGAATTGCTTGTAGGCCTCAGCATTCTCTTTGTTGAATGAGGCATAATAACTATTTAATCTATTGAATTCTTTTTTACCCAAATCCATTTGAGAATAATCTAATAATATATCTAAAAGGGTTTCTATTCTTTTTACGGATTTATCTTTATTAATAATAATTGAATCTATTTCAGAAATAATGAATGGAAGATTTTTTTCCATCTGTGCCTTTAATCTTTTTGAGATTAAAACAATGTCTTTTAGGCCCATATTACTGTTAAATAGAAGAACTATTTATGATTTTATCGCAAATTTTTCGGATTTTAATGAAGAAATAATATAAAGCTAGCTTTTGATATGAAATCGATGTTAAAATATTTACCTATCTTATTTATATTTATGTCTTTAGCCAATGCGCAAGTGCAGCTTTCAGAGGTTTTGCCTGATCCGGCAGGAAGCGATACAGGCAATGAATGGATAGAGCTGTACAATTCCGAGAATATCCCCATTATTTTGGACAATTATTCATTAAGAGATGAGTCTACAAAAATTTTCAAATTAAACAATATGACTATTTTAAATCTAAGTTATCTTGTAGTATTTCCCACATTCACATTGAATAATGACGCAGATTCTGTTTTTCTTTATTATAATGGAACAATAATAGATAGTATGACATATCCCCAATCTAAAGAAAATATTTCATTTTCATTTGTCAATGGAAACTGGACTGAAACTATACCTACACCGGGAACAGAAAATTATATTGATTTAAATTGCGATTTTTCTGTAAAGATTATCGCTGAAGATATTCAGGGAGACTTTAGTTTTAAAATATATGTTGAAAGGATTAAAGGATTTAATGGTAATTTAAGTTTGTTTAGAATAGTACAAACACCTTATGGGGAAATAATAGAGAAATATAATCAATTAAATTTAACGGTTATAACTCATAAGACTATTGAAAATTCACCTAGTCTTGAAAATGGCAAAGCCTATTTAATCAATGCTTCAATAATTACAGAATGCAATGATTCTAATCTGGAAAACAATAATGCAATTGAACTTGTATTCTTGAGGGGAGAGAATGAATTTTCATTGGATGTGCCTTATGCAAGAATTACTCAAGTATATGGAAAAAGATATGAATTTGGAGATACTCTTCGAGTGCGAGTTAGTATAAATAAAGGCACTTCAAATAAAAGGGCTATTACGCTTAGTGTGGAAAATTTAAGCGTAAAAAATTCTTTTCAAAGTTACACAAAAAGTCCGCAGGATTTTGAGATATATCTAAAACTGCCCGATGAATGCGAAAAGAAATCTAAAACTGGAAATTATACCCTGAGATTGGAAGCCTTTGGGGCGATGGATAGAAGAATAATAGAAGTATTTTCCAATAAAACTTGTAATAGTGAACAAACAGAGAATATAGCCGTAAAATATGAATCGGGGCCTTGTGAGGTGAATTTTACCGAAAACATTATAAATATTGGTATAAATTTCTCAACATTAGAAGTCATTTATGAATCAGCACAGGTAAAGGCTAAAAATATGGGCGTTTACGCGTTTAGTGGTCTTATTTTGATGCTGTTAACTGGATTAGTAATATGGAAGAAAAGCTTTTAGCAAGGATAATTATTGAAGTTTTAGGCGGGCCAAAGGAACACCTAGAGACTGTTATAAAAAATGTTGTTGAAAGGTTAAAAAAAGAAAATGGTCTTAAGATCATTTCAGATAAAATATTCCCCATTGAACAGGTTGATAAATTATTTACAACATTTGCCGAAATTGAATTTGAATCTGAAAATCCAAAAACCTTGATTAATATATGCTTTGATTATATGCCCTCTTCAATTGAAATTCTTTCACCAAAGAATATAAAATTTGATGCCTTAGATTTTGTTGAATTCTTTAATGATCTTCTTGCGCGACTTCATAAAAGTGATATGGTTGTTAAAAATGTTAATGCCCAGAATATAATGCTGAGAAAAGAACTATTGAAATTAAAAGAAGAGAAGGAATAAATCTATTTTTTTTGAATGGTTTTCTGAACTGGTTTCTGCTGAGGTTGGGATTTTGTTGCTTCCTTGAATGCATAATCGATTTGCTCATTCTTCCACTTTTTTGAGAGCAGGAGTTTACGGATATTAATCTCAGGAACCTTCTTTTCAATTTGCTTCTTAACATAAAGGGTTATTGATACTTCATCTTTTTTGTTGATAAATAATGATTTTGCAGCAAGGCCTTTTTTTGGCTTGGCGAATAGATAAATATATAATATAATTCCGATAATAGAGGCAATGCCTACTATTGCGAGTATCCAAATCCACAGACTGTCGAAAATACCAGGGGTTTCAGGAACACAATTTGCAGGACATCTTTTTACTCCATAAGGACTTTCACATGTTGCCAAATCACATAATGGCCATTGGTCCTGCTTATCATTTATACCATCTCTATCTGTATCTGGATTGCTTACATCCAACCCCTGCTTTAACTCATAATTATCACTTAATCCATCACCATCACTATCTGCTTCGCAATCATCCGGACAATTTGCAGAGTTCTCATTAGAATCACAAATGCCATTACCACAGACAGGCTTTGAACATACTGGGTCCATAAAACAGTTTGAATCTGCGCAGTCTATTTTGCAATTATTATCATTATCAATGCCATCGGCGCATTCAATTTCAAAACTTTGAGTTATACAATTCCCTCCACAATCAATTCCTGTTTCGTCGCCATCTTTCTTTCCATTGCTGCAATCAGCTTCAGGCGTACAGGATTGATTTGTTGCAGGTTTGCTAATGAGGGTACTACAGTTGTTTCTGTCTGTGCATGTTCTTGTTTGCTTGTTATTTATACACGTACTCCAAGCAGTGCAATTCCAGTTTTCTGTGCAGGCAGATTCTATTGTGAGATATGTACTATCTGCTGAAATGTTGAGTGAGGAATTAAACTTATAAATAGCAGAATAAAAGTATTTGAAACTAGTTTTATCTTCTTCAGGCACTTCGATTTTCCATGATAGACTATACCTCTCTTCTGTTTCTATTTCTGTATAATCAATGTCTACATCATCTATCCTAAATGTCCCTGTACTATTCTTTTTATGGAGCACAAAAAATATCTCTTCGCCTTCTCCACAGTTGCTTTTTCCAGTAAGATTAATTCTTGCATTTTCATAAGAAGTTGATTGCGACCATTTGGCGTCAGTAATTTCACATATTTTGCAAGTTTTGTCCTTGCACCCATAACCAATATCACAATCAAAATTACTTAAGCAACCAACGCATGTGTTTGTGGATAAATCACAAAAAGGAGTTGTACCCGAGCAGCTTGAATTTAAACTGCAAGCCATAGAATTTTTACAGACTCCATTTTCAATTACACTTGATGGAGAATTACAGCATAACTTTATCGAACCAGATGTCTTTACATATTCATTTGCATCATCACCACAGCATTCAGTTACATTTGCACTGTCATATTCTCCTATGTTTGAAAATCCGGCGGAAATCCATTCATAGCTACTTGCCCAAGAAGGTTCGGACTGAATATTCGAGCAACCGCTTGTTCCTGTGCAGGTTTTGCTTGTCGAATCTCTTTCAATCCATTTTCCCGAAATACATATTACTTCTTCGCCGTTTAGTTTAGTAAAATTTAAATTGGGATAGCATTGCCCATTATATACACAGCTATTTTGATTTGAACAGCATGCGCTGTCTGCATTTGTGCTTAAAAATGAAGGATAATCATTTGCGCTGCAATCAACTCCTGGCTGAGACCAAACTGAAGGGCATTGCTGCTCATTATAATAGCTTTGATAGCAACCTGTTGCCCTAGTGATATTTGACATACCTGGTGCGCAGCTACTTGGAGGAGCTGTAATGGAACATAATTTAACTATGGCATTACGTGTTTCATAATTTGAAATGCCACTTTTAACTTGAGAAAGATAATTGGTGCTACATTCTTCAGGGGTCTGTAGCCTGCCTCCATGGGCCATTCCTGCTGTACAATCTTCGATGGTGGAAGTGCAACTGCTTGATTTGACTACTAATGTGGCTGCATCTGTACCGTCTCTTACGCATAGCTGAACCGATTCAACTCCTTTTAGTTCTATGCTTGCTGCCTTGATAGGGGTTTTATAAGCTAAAACTTGGGCGTATGCTATTGCCGGACAATTTGCTTTGCTTGAACAAGGACCGACTATAAACCACCCTTTCTGGGAATAACCAAAAGGGCAGACAAATTCTGCAGTCCATGCATCATTGCCACCAGTTACAGCAGTTGAGGTTTTATATGCAACTAAAACCGCCTTAGACTCTTTTGAACATAATCTCATCCATTCATTGGAAGCAATTTCTTGCAAATCCCATGTTTTGCCCTTTGATCCAGCAAAATTGATATTCGGCTGAAATGATCCGCTCGCATCGTAACCTTGAGGACAAGCCATATTTGCATTTGTCCCTTTTATAAATATTACATCAGGCATAACAGGTGGAATTAATTCTCTATCTGCACCAATAATGGAAACTTCCCTTGTAAGATAATAATAGGTTATTGCACTAAGACTTAAGAGAATTAATGCAATTAGAACTATATTAACCCAATTCACCCTCTTTTTCTTAGCCATCGATTGTTAAAGGTTTTATTAAATTTATAAATTTTGCCATTCTAGAGCCTTTTAAACTTGTCTTCTAGCTTTGAAACCTTGATAGTTGTTTTTTTCATCGAACCTAAGAAATAGAGAAGAGCTACGACAAGAATGACAATTATTACAGAAAGTATTATTCCTGCATTCAACACATTTTTATTTTTTGAGTCAAATAAGCCGGAATATTTAGATTTATTTAATTCTTCTTGATAGGATTTATTTTCTTCAGGCAACAATATTGGAATTTCTTTTTGCTCTGATTCAATTATTATTTCAATCGGAAATAATTTCTGTGAATCTAAGTATTCAATGACTAAGTAACCCCTGTAAATGCCTTCTTTTGCATTTTGATTATCATTGGCTAGAAGGGTTATGTTTTCTTCAGCACCTTTAGGAAACTCGATTATTGATTTTTTATCTAAAACCATTATTTCATTCAGATTTCCAGTGAGAAAAATCTCTATATTAAAATAACTTTTTTTATCTGTGTTTTTTATTACTATTGTTCCCTTTGCAGACTGGTTATTCCCCAAGGAAACTTGTATTTCCTTATGATAAAGGAATATAATGCCTTCGGTTTTATTTTCTACAGATGTATTTGTTTCATTAATTTCGGTTGTAATATTGACCGTTTCATTTATTGTATGATTTTCTATTGAGGAGGTAAAATAATAAAGCGGAACGATGTATTCATGTTCATTGTATTTTATTGTTAAGTTGGATAGTTTTGGATCATTTATATAATTAATAAAAAAGTTCCTGTCTTCAGCTGAATTTAATTCTAATGTATTTCTAATTGTTGAAAGAAAATCCGGAAGATAAAGGATTGCAGATATTTTTTCAACCGCATTGTTTTTTACATTTACTGTGAATGCCTTTGATGTTTGGAGAAAATAGGGAGTTATTTTTAACGAAGGCTTTTTTTCCACCGTAAATTCTTTTAAGAAGGTTTTCTCTACCAGCTGATTATTTTGATTAAATTTTAGTTTTTCTATAATTAGGGTAAAATTACCTTCTAAATCTAGAGGCAATTGGGAATAAACAAAGGTTAATGGGCCCAAATCCTTGTATAAAAATCCAATGGGGATGTAATTTCCATTATTCTTTAGTTTAACATTTGATGGAGAAAATGGAGTTACCGGCTGTTCTAAAAATCTTAATTCTATCTGGATGTTTTCTCCAGAATAATATTTTTCATTTACTAATGTAATGTTAAGTTCATTAGCGGCAACTAAAGAAGTGGAGATTAACAACAAAGATAATAAAAAATAAATAAATTTTAAAAACTTCATTTTCTCTTTAATATATTTTCAGCTTCTTTTATTGACTTATCCAGATTGTTTATTTCGCTTCCAGGACCTTTTCCTATTGGACTGAATTGAAAACCTTTAACTGGACCTGCCTTGAATCCAGTTCTTTCAGGCCTATTACCTGGTTTCTTTATGACCAAGAAATAAACAGCGATTAAACCAACTAAAAGTATGACTAATAGGACATAAATCCAAGTCAGATTGCTTTCTTTAGGGGAATCCGTTGGGCAATCATCAGGGCACGTTGTTGAATCCTCATTATCTTCACAAATGCCATCGCCACATTCAACGATTGAACTAATTAGCGAGCAATCGTTATTGTAATCACATTCATATCCGGGATTACAGTCTGAATCATCTCTACAGTCTACGCATGAACCCAAATAACAGTAATTTTTACCTTCTAATTCACAATCTATGTCCATAATGCACTGATCATTGCAAGACCTTAAGCATGGTCCACCACAATCAATGCCCTCTTCACCTAGGTCAGAATCAATATCCCCATTGCTACAGTGATCAGGTATTGCTGGTGAGGTGCAGTCAGTAGGGCAATTAGTATAATCTTCGCCTTGGTCTGCATCACAAGTGCCATCTTTATCACATATAAATGTCTGACCTTCACATGAAGGGCATCCGCCACCGCAATCAACATCGGTTTCTAAACCATTCTTAATGCCATCTGTACACGTTGGGAATTCTATGCTTGCATCGGGATAGGCTGCGAATAATGTCATTGCTGTGTCTTTGACATTACCATTCCAAGAACCATCTGGCCTTACCTTCGTCTCAATCCATGATTTGGTGTTATCAAATTTGTTTGCATAATATGCTGTTGAAGTTGTGAAAATGTTTTTATTTGCAAAGCTTCCATCAGTGCCGATACTTGCAGTCAAATCTGTGAGGTATTGCTCTTTGCCTGTAATTATGAACATCATAGCCGAGTTAAAAGGATCTGTCTTATCATAGTTTGATGTCAAATAACTTATTGTATTTGTCTCACTGCCTATAACTTTCAAAGCCCAGTTAGCATATAGACTTGAACGATAATCACAGCTGTCCTTGAATCCTATACCAAAACAGCCATTTTGTATATGCAATTCGGCGCTTGATGATGCTTCATCTGCGATTATATAATAAGAATTTTCGGTATTATATAAAATTGTCAAATGGCTTGCGCCTAAATCTGAGCAATCAACTTTTAATGTCAAAAATGGATTGCCTGCTATAAGGCCTGATTCAAAGCATTTATCAATATCCAGCCATTTTTTATAGGCGCACCTATTTGTCAAATTTCCATCGATGAATGAAGCGTAAAATGTTTTTGTCTGGTTGCTTTGAATATTTAAATATGAAATACTGCAATTTCCAGTGCCTGTTGCAATAATTTGAAGGTACCATTTTCCCGAAACTAATGCAGCAGATTGCGCTTTTTTAAACCAGTCATCTATTTCAACTGTTTCTTCTCCTTCTTTTTGGAATGCCAATGCAGTTACGGCTGTGTCTATTACCTTGCAGTTTGTTCTTGGAAGACATTTCTGTATTACATTTTGCTGACTTTTTAAGAAATCTATCGCCAATCCAGTTTTAACTGTTTCACCTGCAGATTTTAATGCTAGATACGACAATGAGGTGTCTATGATATCCCCAAAGCTTCCAGAGGATTTTCCCTGCGCTAATAACCAATCATAAGATCTTTGAACTTCAAATGTTTCGTTTGCTGCTAGGACTGATGTTGATAGCACCAGGATTGCCAGAAATATTAACGTGAAACCTCTTTTCATTGCTTATACACCTCGTCTTTTATATATTTTTTAAATTGGTTTGCTAAATATTTAAAGCTTATGGTAAAACTTAATAATCTATTTGCTTTTTATGGTTATATGCTTTTAGAAAAAGTTCGTAAGTTTGATGAAGGGCATCGTGCTTTGATATACACTGCCTTATATAAGGGCTATAAGGTTGCTATCAAAAAGTCAAAAGAAACTGCTGCAGGGAATACTGTTGCTAATGAGGCTAAGTGGCTTAAATTATTGAATAAATTTAAGATTGGGCCTAGATTTGTTTTTTCTTCAGATGATATTTTGATTTATAAGTTTGTTGATGGGGCATTGTTGCCTGAGTTTATTTCTAAAGTTAAGAACGTTAAACCTGTTTTAAAGAAGGTATTAGATCAGTGCAGAGTGATGGATAAGCTTCGAGTTAATAAGGAAGAGATGACAAATCCTTACAAACATATATTTGTTAAGGGAGGAAAGGTTACTATGATTGACTTTGAGAGATGCAAGAAAACCTCTAAACCCAAAAATGTTACGCAGTTTTGCCAATACTTAACTTCTGGTTTTCTTTCGGGATTATTGAGGAAAAAAGGAATCGAATTTGATAAGGAAAAGATGATCTTATTATTGAAAAATTATAAACGAAAGATGAGTGATGAGAATTATAAAAGATATAAAAGAATTTTGAAGTTTATAATTGGTTAGATTAGTTTGATAATTTAATAATTATCACCACTATTATGTAATTTGTATTAGTTTATATCCCTGCAAGGGGTTTGTGTTTGCTTGAGGCAGAAATAATACGATCCCTTAATTTTTTGGCCTCTTCTTTATTTAAATTTGGGATTAATGGTCCTGTTGTAATTGGGAGATATTGCTTTACATTCTCATAAGGATTATATCCTGCTTCTCTTGCTGTTTCTATTGAAATTGAAGACAATCTAAATAACCTTTGCATAAAAGTTTCGTAAATTATTACGTGCTGAATCTTTGAATAGGGTAAATTTTTTTCAAATTTTCCTAATATCCCTCCTGAGAAAAAAAAGTTTTTCCCTTCAATGGAATATTTAAGTGAAGAAAGATAAAAATAGTCATATATGACGGAGAGGATAATAATCAAACAACAGAAAAAGATAATTACCCCAATTATGAGGATAATTAATAATAATTGCGCCTTTTCTAAAGTTGAATGAACTAACCATAGAAGAATGAATAAACCTGAACTTATAATAATGATAATTAGTGATGTTGAAAACAGGTTGAGTTGTATACTCTTTTTGATTTGAATCGGATAGGGGTTGTTATTCATTTTGTTCTGTGAATTCCTGAGAGGATTAGCTTTTTTATTGCTTCTGAACCCACTTTATCTAATCCATCTATGTGCGAAAGACTACCTGAAATCGTTGTTGCACTGCTAACGTGAACATCATATAAACCAAAAATCCTATCAAGAATATCCTGATCTACATAGACATCTTGAATTCGATTTAACGGGAGAGTTATTTCACTCCTGGAAAAAACTCCTTTTTTTATGATTAAACTCTTTCCAACTAAATCATAAAAATAATATTTTATATAAACAACTTCATAAATATACTTCAATATAATTAGTAAAATAATTAGACTAATTAAAATGGGAATAATCAACCAAAGGTTAAAACTTGAAAAAATGTTTTTTCCCGAATCAATATTTTTGGAAATTAAATTCAGAATAAGGGGAATCCCTATAAGAACAAGGATAATTGAACCAAAAGTGAATCCTCCTACACTAACTATCGTTTTTTTCAAGGGTTTAGTCTTTTGGAGGGGATACCCTTCTCGTAATGTTCCCATTCTATTATGTTTTTTTGTTGATTTATAAATGTTTCGAAAAATAAATTTTCCGAGAAAGACTATCTTCCAAACCAAGCAAGCCCTTCTTGATGCAAGGAGAGAAATATTCTTCTGAAATTTTTTCTTCAGGCAAATTCTTTTCTTTCTGGATTATTGAGGAAAAAAGGAATCGAATTTGATAAGGAAAAGATGATCTTATTATTGAAAAATTATAAACGAAAGATGAGTGATGAGAATTATAAAAGA
>JAGVXY010000015.1 GCA_018303545.1 Candidatus Woesearchaeota archaeon
AGAAAAAATATAATTTCTATCCACTTGCTCAATTAAAGATCTCATATCATTGAGCCAATTTGTATTCAATAAGTACTTCTTTTTTTCAGCCAAAAGACTACCATTACAGACAAGTTCCTTAACGGCCTTATGCACTGCCTGATAAGTAACTTTAGTTCTAAGTTCCTTATTTATCACCCTATAAATATCGTTCACGGAAAGCGGCCATCTTACGCTTAGAAGGGTTATAATCAGCTTTTTTACAGTCTTGCCATTTTTAAATAAATATTCCATTTTGTAGTAACTATTCAGTTATAACTATTATTTAAACCTTTTGGTTTAAAACTTTCTCAACATTGATTTAATATACTTTTACGGTTAAATGAGTAATATTTACGGAAGATAAAATGATACGCAAAGCACTACAACTAGGCAACAAAACTCTAGTAATATCAATACCTAAGCAGTACGTGGACAAGCACAACATAAAGAAAGGAGATGAATTAGAGATAGAAGAAAAAGACAACGCCTTAAAAATAACCTCAAACAGAGAAATAATAAACAAAGATATCAGTATCACAATAAACAATCCAAAAGCAGCAAGACAAATCTTAAATTCGATCTACGCGGGAGGAATAAACGAGGCAAGAATATTCCACAGTTCAGAAAGCGTATTAAGAGAAATAGAAAGCGCAATATGCACTGATACGCCAGAATTAGAGATTTTTGAAAAAAACCAAAAATTCTGCATAATAAAACCGGTGAATAAAGACGAGCTGGAAAACTTCCCTGCTCTATTAAGAAGATTATTTTTAGTGTGCATATCAGAAGACAATTCTGAAACAAGAACAATAACAAGAAAACGCTTAGCAAAAACGTGCAAGAGATTATTAAGCAAAGGCGAATTCAAAGACTACAGGAAATCTCTAATACTTTATTCAATAATAGACGACTTAGAAAATAATATAATAACAAATGAAATCTACGAGCTTTTCTATAACTTTGAAATGAACAAGGCGCAGAAGATGGAAGAGACAAACTTGCTAAGAAAGGTGATTGCTTTCAATCTTGGATAGCAGCCACCATTTAATCTAAACAGCAACCTTTATAAAAGAAATACATTTCTTTTAGTTCTATGGTCAAAGACGCAAAGAAAGAGCAGCCAGAAGTGAATATAGGCATGATAGGCCACGTAGACCACGGCAAAACCACCCTATTGCAGGCATTATCAGGAAAATGGGCTGATCAGCATTCTGAAGAGATGAAGAGAGGCATCACGATTAAATTAGGCTATGCAGATGTAATGATTTACAAATGCAAAAAATGCAAAGAACCGGAGTGCTACTCAATAAAACCTGATTGCTCAGTGTGCAAGAAAAAATCAGAATTAATAAGAAAAATCTCTTTCGTAGATGCACCGGGGCATGAAACCTTAATGGCAACAATGCTTTCAGGCGCGGCAATAATGGACGGCGCATTATTACTAGTTGCAGCAAATGAAGAATGCCCGCAGCCTCAGACTAAAGAGCATCTAATTGCCTTAGAAATAGCCGGAATAAAAAATGTAATTGTCGTCCAAAATAAAATTGACTTAGTCACAGAAGAAGATGCGATGAAAAACCAAGAGCAAATCAAAGCATTTTTGAAAGGAACTTTTGCTGAAAATGCGCCAATAATTCCAATTTCAGCGCAGAATAATGTTAATATTGATTTATTACTAAAAACAATTCAAGAGGTAATACCAACGCCAAAAAGAGACTTAAAAGCTGAACCATTGATGTACATCGCAAGATCTTTTGATGTTAACAAGCCAGGTTCAGAAATTGAAAAACTTGTAGGCGGAATCTTAGGCGGAGCATTAAAAAGAGGGCTGATAAAAGTTGGTGAAAAAATTGAAATAAGGCCTGGAGTGAAAAAAGAAAAAGAAGGCAAAGTTTTCTGGGAGCCAATAGTTACAAAAATAATCTCTTTAAAGACAGGCGGAACAGATGTAAAAGAAGTCGGGCCCGGAGGCTCAATAGGAATTTTAACTGACTTAGATCCTGCAATAGTCAAGGCAGACACATTATCGGGAAATATTGCCGGATTGGAAGGAAAACTTCCCGAGATAATTTACAATTTAGACTTAAAAGTTAAACTACTAGAAAGGGTCGTAGGCTCAAAGAAAGAAACAGAAGTTGATCCAATAAAGAAAGGCGAAGTTTTGATGATAAATGTAGGAAGCACTGCAACAGTAGGAGTTGTAACAGAAATAAGCAAAGACTCGGTGAAAATAATTCTTAAAAAGCCGGTATGCGCAACTAAAGAGGATAACTTTGCGGTCTCTAGAAGAATAGAAAACAGGTTCAGATTAATCGGACAGGCAAAGCTGAATTAATTTCTTTATAAATAATGATTATAGCATATAGAAATCCTTATAAAAAGCCAAGCTTTAGCGGGAATAAATGAAAAATCCTAAAGGAAATAATTCTAAAGATACGGTTATCAATCTATTAAAAGAGGGAAAGTTCAGCAAAAAAAATATAGACGGAATAACTGTGCTATACAACCGGGCGAGTTCGGACTGGATGCAGGAAGCGAGGGTGTGCTTTATCACAAAATATAAAACTGAAGCTGAAGCGAAAAGACAAGCAGAACTTATAGGATTCTACAGGCAAGCAGTGCAGGAAGGAACGATTAATAATACAAGCTCAGATGCTCTGGAAAGAGCGATGATTGAAGCAGGGGCAAATCAGGACTTTTTTGGAATAGACCAAGTAAAAGATAGAATATCCCTATGTCTCCCAATTATAATGCCTTCGGGAACAACAGGACTAACGGCTGCAAATAAAGGGTTAAAATTTATTGACGAAATAATCAAAGACTCGCTTGCATTCTCTGAAAAGGGCAATGAGATAATTGAAAATACAAGAAGACAGTGCATCATTGATGTAAAAGGCCTTATCAGAAATCATAGGTATATGGGAATTAATGCATTTAATAAGAAATTCTTTCCTGGCTCTGAAGATTTAAGCATCGAGGAGATAGTGAAGATAGTAAGCGAAGCTAAAGCAGATGATTTAAAAAATTCATTTGAAAATCATATGGCTAATTCTTTCCCGATAGTAATATTTTCAGGAAATTCAAAATTAGAGAAATGCTTAAGCGCAATTTTACCCTTTGTAAAAAAATACGCAGGAAATGGAAAAGAAAAAGAGGTATTGGAGGATATTGAAATAACATCAATTAAAAAAAGAGAAAAACTATACGAAGTTTACGGGCCATCGGAGCAAATGATATTTCTGTGCGCTTATCCATTTGCCCAAACTCCAAAAGAGAAAAGTGAAATAGCCTCATTGATAATAGCAAACAGGATTTTTGGCGCAGGATGGGACTCAAATTTAATGAATGCATTGAGACATGAAAACAATCTTGTGTACTCTGCAGATTCACAGTTTTACATGACAAAAAATATGTTTTTTGTACAAATACAGCACAATCCAAAATACCTAAGGCGAGTAATTGAACTGACAGATAAATCACTTGAGAAAATGCTGAAAGGGATAAGTCAAATTAAATTCAACAACGTAAGAGATGAGATAACTGAAGAGGTCTTGGTGCACTACAGCTCGAACGATTTGCTGTGCTGCAATCAGCCTGGATTCAGAGTAAGTGCGGCATATAATGATTTAATAAAAAGTGAGAATAAGCTGACAAGCGAAGAAATGATTGAGGAAATTGAAAAACTAAGCAAAGGGGATATTGAAAAAACAGCAAGAAAATATTTAGATAAAGAAAGAAAACAAATATTAACTTACTCTTCAAAAGGTGAAAAGAAATGAAAATTGAGCACAATATTTTAAAATCAGGATTGAATGTTTATTTGATTAATGTCAGCAGCCCGCTATCTATGTTTCAGCTGTTCACCCCTTTTGGAGGAGATACAATAGAATATTATGATTCTGTTCAAGATAAAAAAATAAATCTGCAGCCAGGCAGTGCGCATTATTTTGAGCACGTGCTTTTTGCAATGAAACCTAGAAAGAAAAATGAACTATGCTCAGATGGGATG
Organism: Candidatus Woesearchaeota archaeon; assembly: GCA_018303545.1. Taxonomy (GTDB): domain Archaea; phylum Nanobdellota; class Nanobdellia; order SCGC-AAA011-G17; family JAGVXY01; genus JAGVXY01. The sequence continues at coordinate 4,031 of JAGVXY010000015.1, forward strand.
AAACTCCTACAAAACAACAAAGGAATAAATGTAAATGCTTACACTTCCCATGATATAACTAATTTTCATTTTAGCTCAAGATTAAAACAGAAAGAAAATCTTAAAATATTAACCGAGATGGTCTTTGTGCCCTATCTGCCGGAAGAAAGATTCAAAAAAGAAACTGGCGATATACTTGATGAAATTGCGGGAAGTGAAAATAGAAGTAGAAGTGTGCATTTAACTACATTGATGGGCCAGCTGTTCAAGAAACACGGAGCAAAATATCCTATCCTGGGAACTGCAGAAACAATAACACAAATAAAATTAGAAGATTTACTTTCTATGCATGAAATGTTCTACAGGCCTTCGAATATGACTTTGATAGTTGTCGGCAATGCAAGCATGAAAGATATTACTCAAGTTGTGGAAAAAGAGCTGAAAGCGATAGGAAAGGGAGATTATCAAGAACCCCCAAAATATGAAAATCCTGGTGAAACTGACGGTGTTGTGAAATTTAATAATTTTGAAGATTCACTAGTCCGGAAAGATGTGGCAAATAAAACAATTTATGGCGCGTGGAAGTACCTTATTGACCCGATGAGCATGCCCATTGATGAACTGATTGACAGACGCCTGGCAATGGATATAATCGCTACCGCAATTTTTGGCTCTGGCTCGAGAATCAGAGAATATTTTGTGAACCAGGGGATGAACAGCACGATGTTCGGAGGCAGGACAATGGCGTTCAAAGATCATAGCGAAATAATCTTTGCAGATAATGTTGAGGATCCTGAAAAATTTCAGGATGTCATTGTTAAAAAGCAGAATGATATTCTTAGAACAGGATTATCTGAAAGAGAAATAGATTATGCAATAAAATACCTAAAATTAAAAGAAGATTACGGGATAAATTCCTTAGAGAATCTGGGAACTATTCTGATTGACTGGTGCAGATTAACCGGAAATCCTGAAAATTATTTTAAAGTAATGAAGAGAATGAAAACGATAGAAACTGGAAGGGTAAATGAGCTGATGCAGGAAATAATTAAAACAGATAATTTATCTTTCTGCTTGATGAAACCTGAAGAATAATTATTTTTAATAAACTTTTACTCTAGTTAAAGTCGTGACCTTATCGTCTTCTCTCATCCGCATTATTCTCACGCCTTGGGTGTTCCTGCCAATTGTAGAAATCTCCTGCGCAAGCATCCTTATCATTATACCCTGCTTTGAGATCAGCATAATCTCATCCTCATCCATAACTGTTTTGATGCCGACAACATTTCCGTTGCGTTCAGAAGTCTTAATATTAATCACACCTTTTCCGCCCCTGTTAATTAACCTGTAATCTGAAACAATAGTCCTCTTGCCGTAGCCATTCTCAGTTATTGTCAATAAAGTTCCTGTCTCAACAGCGACTTCCATGCCGACAACATAATCATCTTTTGACAACCTTATTGCGCGAACGCCAGTTGCTGCACGGCCCATTGCACGAACCTGAGATTCATTAAACTTGACAGCCATCCCTTTAGCAGAAGCGATAACCATATTTAGTGTTCCAGGAGTTAATTTGACTTCAACGAGCTTGTCATTTTCTCTCAAAGTCAAAGCAATTATGCCTCCTTTTCTTGGCCTTGAAAATGATTCTAAAGGCGTTCTCTTGATTGCACCAAGTTTTGTGACCATCAAAAGATAATGATCCGAGTCAAATTTAGGTATTGGAATCATTGCGGTGATTTTTTCATTTTCAGCAAGAGCCAATAAATTGATTATTGCCTTTCCTTTTGAATATCTTGAAGCCTGTATAATTTCATATCCCTTGAGCCAGTAGACTTTTCCTAAATCAGAAAAGAATAAAAGGTAATTGTGGCTGTTCATGTTGACCATATGCTCTACTGTATCTTCTTCTTTTGTCGCAGTGCCTTTGACGCCAACTCCTCCACGCTTCTGCTGCCTATATTCATCTAATGTAGTTCGTTTAATGTAGCCTGAATGTGTAAGTGTAACTATTGAGGATTCTTCAGGAATAAGATCTTCATCTAGAATCTCGGCATCTTCTTCAGTACCTGAAATTTCAGTTTTACGAGAGTCCGAATATGATGCAATAATCTCTTGTGTGTCTTTCTTCATCAGGGCGTAAACTTTTGAATCATCTGCTAAAATTGATTTTAAATCCTCTATTGTTAATAATAAATCTTTATATTCCAGCAGTAATTTATCTTTTTCCAATGAGGTTAATTTCTGCAGCTTCATATCTAAAATTGCACGGGCCTGAATTTCAGTCAATTCAAAACGAGCCATCAAAGATTCGCAAGCTTCATTAGGCCCTTTTGAAGATTTTATTATTTTAATTGACTCATCAATATTTTCCAAGCAGATTTTCAAACCTAATAAAATATGAGCCCGCTCTTCTGCTTTTCTCAAGTCAAACTGTGTTCTACGGGTAATGACATTTTTTCTGTGCTTGATGAAATGCACAATGCAATCTTTCAAATTTAAAATTCTTGGCTGATTATTAACCAAGGCTAAATTAATTATGCTGAAAGTAACCTGCAAAGGAGTATGAGTATATAATTGATTTAAAACAACATCTGAATTTGCATCTTTTTTCAATTCAATTACAATTCGCATTCCCTGCCTATTGGACTCATCTCTTAAATCTGAAATGCCTTCAACACGCTTATCACGAACTAAGTCTGCGATATTTTCTATGAGCATTGATTTATTTACCTGATAAGGAATCTCAGTAATAATTAGACTTTCACGGTCTTTCTTTTCTTCTTTCTCAACTTTTCCTCTCAAGCGGATCTTTCCACGGCCGGAAGCGTAAGCATTTTTTATTCCGGAAGTGCCGCAAATTATACCTCCAGTAGGGAAATCAGGGCCATGAATGATATCCAATAATTCATTGATAGAAATATCTGGATTGTCAATTACCTTTATTACGCCTTCGCAGACTTCACGCATGTTGTGCGGAGGAATACTAGTTGCCATGCCTACGGCAATACCTGAAGAACCATTAATTAATAAATTTGGGATTCTTGATGGAAGAACTGAGGGTTCCTGTCTAGTATTATCATAGTTGTCGACAAAGTCTACAGTTTCTTTTTCTAAGTCTAAAAGAATTTCATCTGCAATCTTTGTCATTCTTGCTTCCGTATTATGATTGATAAAACCGTTTGCAACAAATGAATGGCATTTGCTGTTTACCCTTATTGAATAAACATTTTCTTTTTCTTTCGGTTTCTTGACTGAAGCAATGTGATCAAACAAATATCTCTGTTTCAGCAAAAGCGCTAAAAAAGACTTATCTTTTGAATCAAGAATATCCAATAGTTTTTTAAAATATTTTTCAAGTTTATTATATCTGTCAACATTATATCTCTTGATAAATCCGGAACCATATTTTTTTCGCAGATATTCCCCAAGATAAGGAATGAAATCAGTCTTGCTCATCCTATCTGGATTTATGCTGTTTATTTTTGAAAGAATTCCTTTTTTTCGGTCTGAAAAAAATCCAATATTCGTATTGAACCTCTTTATTGAATCATGGCCAGAAATTATCAATTTAAAGCAACTGTTTCTCTTATCCTGGTAAGGTTTTGTTGAAATAATCCCAAAATTCAATAAAATGACTTTCAGCTGATCAATGAGCTTATTACTTTTAGAATTATAGTTTAGAGCCATACTTTTTCCATTATGCCTTTTATCTAAGATGTATTTAACGGATCCGTCACCTTCAAATAATGCCCTTAAGAAATGCTGAATGTTTTTCTCAGTGGACATTAAAACAGAGAAAGGCATCTCTTTTTGTGCGGATTTAACTTGAATTAAACCAATGTTCTTAAGGAATAGAACCACTTTCTGCTCATATATGCTTAATTCTTTGCAATTTCCTTTTATTTCCCTCTCGTATAGTCTTACACCCACAAACTGAGAGAGGATAATTGATTTTACCTTATCGTAAAAGTTTTTGTCTTTATTATTAAACAATATTTGATTATTATGGAAACTCCCCTCGCTGACTAAAGCACCCAATAAAAATGCCAGGTTATCATTCATCTTGCTAGGAAGTACAATCTCATTCTTGAAACCTTTATTTGGATAATATTTTCTTAGATCTAAACTTGTTTTTGAAAATAAACTTTTGCCCCTGCTCAAAATAACTACATCTTCTTTTCTAATATGCTCTAATAGTTTCCATTCTATCTGCGGGACTTCGCCCTTAATTGTCCAGCACATTAATGGATGATTATGAGATCCTTTAATCTTGTAACCTAAGTTAGTCTCTAGCTCTATAACACTATGTTTTCCTGAATTAAAAAACTTAGATGCCTTGTTTTTCTTTTGGTCAAAAGACATTATTCTAAAATTAATTTTTGATTCTAATTTATTTGAAATTTCTTTTATGGGCATTATGCCCTTATCAGTTAACATTAAAGAATCGCCAGAAATACAATACCTCATTGCAGCTGCATTATCTCCATCAACAGAGTTGTGCACAAAGACTCCTGAAGCCAATGCAAAATTATGGGTATCGTCGATAGTTAAATCGTAGACATCAGCATATTCATGGATAAACTCTATTTTTGAAACCTTGTGATTTCCGTTCAATTCACATAATATTAAATTTGAATCATTCGAAAAATATTTTTCAAATCCATTATCCCAAGTTGTAAAACATTTTCCACCAAAGACAACCTTTCGAACTTTTTCGTAGTAATCTCTTTTTATTGGCAACTCATTCTTTTGAAGAAATTTGCATATGTTAATAAATTTCCTTTTTCCGGTTAAATTAGTCTTTCTTCTTTTATTTGAAGCGATAATTTTTTCATTAAATAATTCTTTATATTTCGGAATTGACCACATCCTTTTCATGGTTGATGAGGCCAACTTACGACTGCGTTCAATAACTTCTGGATGCGCAATAATATATCTCTTGCTAATTTCACTTAACTTTGCGCTCATCTCTTTTTTATATTCTGGATTCTTCCAATTTGCGAGATTTCTTTCTCTTAACCTTTCTGAATAAGCTTTTCTATTTTCTGAATTTGCCCAGAACTTTTTTCTCCCTTCGATTAATTTATTCCTAAATGATTCATCTGTTTTGTGCTTAAAAGATGTTAAATTGTGATGAAATTGCCAATGTTCTTTATATCCCATACGTTTTATATTATCTGGATTATTATTGCATTTGTCAAAATTAATATGGTGCCTCACTCTTCCTGCAGCTTTCAGATAGACTGCGTTTTTGATGTTCCAATTGTCAGCTAAATAATGAACAAAATCCCAAGAACAGCTTTTTGGCTGAAAAATCATATCGTAACCGATCATTTCAGGATTGATTTCTTTTGTGGCTTTCTTGAAATACGCCGGCATTAAAGAATCTCCTGGTTTTAAATATTGAGCTTCTTTGTATTCCTTGTTTTTTAACATAAACTTATGGTTAAGAGTGCATTTAATTTCTTCATTATTGTCCAAGATAATTTTCATGACTTCTGCATTTTTCTTGGTTAATCTTGGTTTCTTTATTTCGGTAATGTGTATTTTTCCATTATCCTCAATAGTGTATGTGAAATTTCTTTTACCTTCTTGGAATTCCTTAACTAATTCAATAAAAGGTAAATCTCTTCCATCGGTCAATTTAACTTTGGTTTCACCTGTAAAACAACCAAAATTTCCCTGACCATCAACTAATGTGTATCTTAAAGAAAAGTCCTGGGCCATACGAACCAATGAAGGGTAGACTATTGCTTCACCATGAGGATGATAGTTACCGCTTACGTCACCGCAAATCTTTGCGCATTTTCTATATTTTGCCTTATGATCCAAAGAAAGATCATTCATAGCAACCAAGACTCTACGATGAACTGGCTTCAGACCATCTCTGACATCAGGCAATGCCCTGGAAACTATGACACTCATAGCATAGTCTAGATAAGATTTCTTCATCTCATCTTCCACTAATTTATGGATTATTTCTTTGGTCATCTTTTTACTTCCTTAACCCAAAAATCTAAATCAGCAATTTCTGATGTATTGCAAAGTAAACAATCTGGTTTTGAATGGATTATTTTATTTAAACTTTCATAATTACCCCATGCAACTGCAACAGCATAAGCAACTTTTGCACGCCTTGCAGCCTGAACATCAATGGCTGTATCGCCGACGTAAACCATGCGGTCCAAAGAAACATTGAGTTTTTTTGCACCTAGCAAGATACAATCTGGCGCAGGTTTTATGTTTTGCACATCTTCGCAGCCCAATATTATATCAAAAAGATTTAAATGTGAACTGATAGATTTTATTATATTCTCCCTATAATTTGAAGAAGCGATGCCTAATTTCAATTCCGAATTAAATTCCTTTAAAATTTCAATTGCATCGAATATACCCTCAAATGGTTTTATAATGTGCCTAATCTTATCCATGTGTTCATCCCAGATTGGCTGAGCTTTATTAATATCGAAACCTAAAAATTCATAATTGCGTTTCCAATTCACACTATAATTATCTATAAAACGCTGCTCATCCCATGGAACGCCAAAATGATTCCATACAACTTTGTAACATTCTTTAGTTGCAGCGTATGAATCCAATATGACTCCATCAAAATCAAACAGTACAGCATCAAAAGGCAGTTTAGATATCAAGGTTTGTTACCTCCTTAGCGTGCTTGAAAATAAAATCTCTTCTTGGGGCTACTTCATCACCCATAAGAACTGTAAACATCTCATCGGCAGCAACAGCATCTTCAATGGCAATCTGCTTTAATTTTCTTTCATTTGGATTCATTGTCGTTTCCCACAGCTGATCCGGATTCATCTCACCTAAACCCTTGAATCTCTGAACATTAGTTTTATCTTTGCCTATTTCCAAATATAATTTTTCCAATTCTTCATTATTGAAGACATAAAATTTTTTATTGCCTTTCGCAACACGATATAAAGGAGGCATAGCAACATAAATATAACCTGCTTCAATTAATGGCCTGTAATAACGATAGAAGAATGTCAACAATAAAGTAGAAATGTGAGAACCATCAATATCCGCATCACACATGATTATGATTTTATGATACCGCATTTTAGTTATATCGAAATCCTCGCCAGTTGATGCCCCGAATGCACTAATCATATTTGTTATTTCATTATTCTTGAAGACCTTATCTTGTCTTGCTTTCTCAACATTTAAGATCTTACCTCGTAAAGGAAGGATAGCTTGGATCTCTCTGGAACGACCCTGTTTTGCGCTGTTGTGAACAAAAACACCAGAGGCTAACGCAAAGTTGTGTGTGTTTGGAACCTCAATATCATAAACGTCCATCTTTTCATTTACTTCGATTATTTCTTTTATTTTATGATTATAACAAACAACCCTTTCAAGCATCTCGGCATAACTAGAATCAAAATATTTCTCGGCAAAAGTATCCATCTTTAGCAAATGTTTACTATCTGATTTTTTTCTTTCTTCTTCATAAGTTTGCAGACTACCTGTTTTATCGAAAAGATTCTTCATAAATTGGAGAGTATTATTAAAAAATTGATCTTTAGTCTTTTGAGATCTCCATTTTAGAAGATTATCATCTTTCCACTGCGCTTTTGCTTTTTGAGATGACGAGTTTATGTAATCAACATTATTTTCAAAAAAGCATTTAACCTTTAGGGATTGTTTTTTTCTATTTTCTTCATTTGACCAATAATTTCTTTGCTCTTCATTCAATCTTTTTAGTAACCTTTCTCTGTATTCTGGATTATTCTCATAAAATTCTTTATATTTTTGATGCATATATTTTTTATAATCTTGATTATCCCATTGATTTTTTGAATTTTTACTTAAAATGTCCCTTATGCTGAGCATACTTTTTCTTATTTTTTCTCTATATTCAGGAGTTCTTTTTATAGCGTTACACTTTTCAATAACATCTTTCCTGTGGAGGGTTTTATGAATCATTTTCGCATGCAACATCAAATGCTCTTCTTTGGATAACTGGACAATATTTGTTGGATTATTATTTAATTTGTTAAAATCAACATGATGTTTGAAGTTGCCTTCCTTCTGATAAATATTATTTCTGAGATTAAATTCATCCGATAAAAGATGGGTAAATTTCCACTTATGGGTTTTAGGATCAAGAACCATTTCGTAACCTTCAATAGTAATCCTTCCTTCAATTTTTGAAAGCTTCCTATAAAGAGGCGCAATGCTCATTTGAAGATTGATATTTCTAGCCTCAGAATATGAACCATCAGCAAGTCTAAATTTATGATCTGGTGTGCAAACAATCTCTTCGCCATTATCTAAAATGACCTTAATGACTTCAGTATCTTTTTTCGTGATTCTTGAATTCTTTATTTCTTCTATGCCTATTGAACCATCAGATTTAATAGTGTAACAGAAATTTCTCTTTCCTTGATTAAACTCTTCAACAAGCTCTTTGAACGACAAGTTTCTTCCATCCGTTAAGGCAACTTTAGTATCCCCTGAAAAACAGCCACCTGCGGAATCCCCTTCTACTAGAAAAAGCTCACATTTAGCAGGATCCTTTTCTTGGCAGTCTGCCAACTTCCCCGGCAATGAACCAGAACCCAGAACGGATTTTCTTCTGACTAATTCACGGGCTTTTCTTGATGCCTCTCTAGCTTTTGCAGCGCCAATGGCTTTCTCTACTATCCTCTTAGCTGTGGATGGATTCTCTTCAAAATATTCTGATAATTTTGCAGTTGTTACAGAATCAACTAACCCCTTAATATCATGATTGCCTAATTTGGTTTTTGTCTGACCTTCAAACTGAGGATTTGGAGTTTTGACAGACAATATGCAGGTCAAGCCCTCCCTGACATCATCCCCTGTAAGTTTTTCATCCGATAATTTATTTTTTGCAATGTAATCATTCAAAACTCTAGTCAAGGCAGTTTTAAAACCTGAAAGATGTGTGCCTCCTTCTACTGTGTTAATATTATTTACAAAAGTGAAAGTATTATCCTGATAAGTTTCATTGTACTGCAAAGAAACTTCAACGACAGTATTTTTTTCTTCCTTATTGAAATAAACAATATCTTCGTGCAAGGGCTTCTTTTTTTCATTTAAGTATTTAACGAACTCTTTTATGCCCCCTTGATACAAAAAAGTTTTTTCTTTGGTTTCAATTTCATCTATGATAGAAATGTGAACCCCTGGATTCAAAAAGGCTAATTCTCTTAATCTCTGAGCTAATATTTCAAAACTGAATTTTGTCTCTGAAAAAATATCATTATCAGGAGTAAATATGACTTCGGTGCCGTGCTCTGAAGATTTTCCTGTTTCTTTTACGGCGTACATTGGAATACCTTTCTGATATTCCTGCTCGTGAATCTTACCATCTCTTTTTACGATAACTTTCAAGTGCTTTGACAACGCATTAACTACGGAAACACCTACGCCATGAAGGCCGCCAGAAACTTTGTAAGTGTCTTTGTCAAATTTTCCACCTGCATGTAAAATAGTCATTACAACTTCTAAAGCCGAACGCTTCTCCGTAGGGTGCTCTTCGATTGGAATGCCTCTACCATCATCAATAACAGAAACAGAACCATCTTTTCTTATAATGACATGAATTACTTTGCAATGGCCTGCTAAGGCCTCATCAATTGAGTTATCAACAACCTCATAAACTAAATGATGCAGACCTGCCGCATCAGTGTTACCGATGTACATTGCAGGACGCATTCTTACGGCTTCTAAGCCTTTCAGAACAGTGATATTCTTCGCCCCATAGTCATTTGTCATAGTAACATTGCCTTCTAGTTCTAACTTAATTTCTTGACGTCAGAATAGTGTATGAAATGCATTTTTTTATTTATAAAAGTTGTGTTTTTTATTTTTGTATAATGCATTTGTATGGTCTGTAAGTGGTGAATTCTAACGTTTAGAAGTTATGAATTCTTTGCTTAAAACGGCTGTAGATTAGGTTTAGAAATTTATTTTATTTTTGATACGGATGAGTAGGAAAAAATGAGAAAAAATTATTTATTATTCTTTAAAAAATTTTAGAACAATCTTTATAAACTTTAACTACCAATGAAACTACCAATGAAAGTAATATTAGACACAAACTTTTTAGTTGAAGCTGTGAAAGCTAAAATTGATGTAATCCAAGAAATAACTAAAGTGGTTGATTTCAAGCCTGAAATTTGCATTCTAGATAAAACAAAAGGCGAATTGGAAAAGCTTATAAAGGGCAAGAAATATTTTGACAAGTTAACAGCTAAAATAGCCCTAAATCTCATAGATGTAAAGGGAATTGAGGTTTTAGAAACAAAAGAAGATAAAAGTGTTGATAGGTTGCTTATTGATCTTGCGGACAAAGAAAAGTTTGTTATTGCAACGCAAGATAAAGAATTAAAAAGGGCGCTTAAGGCCAAAGGCATAAAAAGAATAATTATAAGACAAAAAAAATATATAAAGGTAGAATAAAAATGTATTATGAAATGACAATTCAAGGGCACATAAGGGTTCCTCCAAATTTATTCCAGCTTGAACTTAAAGAGTCTGTAAAAAAGACCTTAGATGGGATGTATGAGGGATTTATTTCTAAAGAAATGGGCATTGTTGTGGCCGTAACGGATGTAACCGAGATAGGCGATGGATTATTAATTCCAGAGGATGGAGCAGCTTATTATGAAACAAAGTATAAGCTGATAACTTACAAACCAGATATGTTTGAAATAGTTCCAGGAAAAGTAACAGACATACAGGAATTTGGTGCTTTTATGGAAATAGGTCCTATAGATGGAATGATTCACGTTTCACAAACAATGGACGATTATGTTTCGTTTTCTAAATCTAATGTTTTAACTGGGAAAGAATCAAAAAGAGTTTTGAAAGTCGGAGATAAATGCAGGGCAAGAATTGTTGCTGTAAGTTTTAAGGACCCTTCAAATCCTAAGATTGCTTTGACTATGAGACAACAGATGCTTGGAGCAGAGCACTGGATTGATGAAGAAATCAAGAAAAAGGCGGAGAAGAATTAAGATGGTCAAAAAGGTATGCAAACGATGTAAGATTTTTGTTTCTGGTGATCAATGCCCAATATGCAAAAACAGCAATTTTTCGGAAAGTTGGAAAGGCAGAGCGTTCATATTGAATCCTGAAAAATCGGAAATAGCAAAGAAGATAGGCGCGACAGCAAAAGGCGAATATGCGCTAAAGGTGAGGTAAAATGGAAATTACAATTTTAAAAGAAGTAGAACAACCATTATTGAATAGGAAGAGATATATATTTAATGCAGATTTTCCTGAAAAGGCAACTCCTGCAAGAGCTATTTTAGTTGAAGAAATTGCCAAGAAGGTAAAAGCTAAACCTGAAGGTGTTGCTGTAAGGCATGTTTACACTAAATATGGTGTTGCCAGTGCTAAAATAATCTCTCATATTTACAAGAGCGCAGAAGATCTGAAAAAGATTGAAATTGTAAATAAAAAAGTTGCTGCTGGCGCGGCAAAGAAAGCAGAAGCGCCTAAAGGTGAATAATTATGGCAAAGAAAAAAGTAAAAAATAAAGTGCCAAGCACAAAGTACAAGAAATTTACTATTTCTGATGGCAAGGTAACAAGGAAGAAATACTGCCCTAAGTGCGGTCCGGGAATTTTCATGGGTGAGCATAAGGACAGATACTACTGCGGAAAGTGCCATTATATGGAAAAAAAGTAATCATTTTAAAATAATTAATTTACATATTTTTTACTGTCAAATAGAAACTTTTATAAATTCCAAGTTAATCCTTAAGATTTCCACCTCTTTTTCCTTGGAAAGAAATCGCAAGGTTTCTTCTCCAAGGTTTACTACCTTTAGGTTGGAGACTGCTATTTTTTATATTTATAGTAACTTATTAGTGGTTACAATAGAAAGATTTATAAAGGTTAAACCCATATTTACAGAACAAGACGTATGTTAAGCGAACAATACCCACCATTGAATGAAATAATACAAGATTTAGAATGTATTCATAGTCTGGATTATGAAAAATTTTATATATTAAAAAATAGGATAAACAATCCATTTGATCATGTTGAATTCTATTCTAGAATAATGGAAAAAGAGGAATTAAGCGAAATTGTTCTGAAAAATGGATTAAGATTGACAATTATACAGGAAATTAAAGAGTCAAACAAATTAGGTAGGAATTTATCCACGATAGATCCAATGACAGGTCTGCAAAACAAGGGTGGATTGAGCGATAAGATAAATGAATGCTTAAGCAGAGAGAATAGAGAAGACTATGAAAGAATAAACAAAAGACTAGTTTTGACTTTTTGCGATTTAAATAAATTTAAAGAAGTTAATGATATATATGGGCATCCTATTGGAGACGAGGTGATAAAATATTTTGCTGAAGCGATAAAGAAATATACCCGACCTATAGATCATAAGTTCAGATTTGGCGGAGATGAATTTGTCATAATTTTTGATGCTGTAGAAAAAAATACAAATTTAGATGAAATGCTCATTAGACTAAATTTAAAAATAAATGATTTTGTAGCAGAAAAAATAAAGCAATATTATCCAGGGAAAAAAATAAATACTGGAATAAGTTTAGGTGCATCAATATATAAAGGGGATGCATTCAATAAAGAGGACTGGTTAAGCCATGCAGATGATGCTGTTTACCATGCAAAAGAAAATACAAGATGGGTTGATGAACCTCTTAAGAGGGTAAATGTTTGTGTTTATGATCCTGAAAGAAAAGAATTATATTAAAAAATAAAAAATTTAACTAGATAATCTTTTGTTTGCTCTCAAGCTAGGTCTTATTTTCTCGAAGCCTTTACCCTTGCCTCTTAAACCTCTAGACTTGCGACCAGCTGAAGTCAATCCACGCAATACGCGCTTCTTTGAATTAGCAATCCAGTTATAATGCCTATCTGCCTTGATTACTGGATGATTCGGATCAATCATAATAATCTCATACCAGCGATAGACTCCATCTTTAGCAATTTCATATGAGTTCAGAACTTCCAAATTATGGAACCAGCGCTGAGCACGCTCTTCAGCAACCACCTGGTAGCTTTTTGAAACTATCTTATTTAATCTTGCATTTTTAGACTTTCTCGCCATGCAGTGCTTCTTTCTCTTTCTTCCGCCCCTTAAAAGGCGAACACGAACCATAAGAAATCCTTCTTTAGCCTTGTATCCTAAAGAACGAGCACGATCAATTCTTGTGGGCCTATCAAGCTTTATAATAACGGGCTCACGCCTCATCTTAACTAACCTTTGCGTCCAAAGTTCTCCTAAGTTTTCCTTAGGATTTTTGTAAATTTCTCTTAATCTTTTGTAAAAACCCATTTTATATCTCCTTATCCAAGATTCGGGCATGCTTTGGGTTAAAGCCTAAAGTCCCACATTTCTAGGAATAGAAACTAAAAGAACAACTTTGATTTATAAAGTTTTCTAAACAAGAAGGTAAAAGAATGAAAAAACACCCGTTATTATGAATCCATAAATCATCTGTGTAAAAATATCTGCATTAAGAAAAGTCAAACCGAAAATAATTAACAGCATTAAAGCACGACCGAATGTCAGGAAAAATTCCCTTGAAATCAAAACCTCGATGCCTTTCTCATTTTTTGCAGCAACATCATAGGCGAGAACTGTCAGTGGAACACTGATTAAGGTATAAGTAATAGTCTCCAAGGAAGTGATAATACCCAATGCAATCATACCGAACTTTGCAAAAATCCAACCGAAGAACCAGACTAAGGCATCGGTTATACCCCCAATTTTCATGACTTTAATTTTAAATCCATGGTCTGCGAATTTGCCAACAGCGTAAGACCAAAAGGCAGCAATTAATGTGGCTATTGAACCTATTGCACCTAATTGAATATATGCCCCTAAAATTATGAAGATAAAAATTGGCCATAATACAACAATTGTTGAATACCTGATACCATCTGAAAAATATGCCGGCGCAAACTGCAAGTATTTTTTATCAAAGACTCTGCTAATTTTGAAATCACCATCTGATTTTGTATCTTTTGTGAAAAATAAAGGAATCATACTGCAAAATAATAATGCGCCAACAATGAAGAATAATATCTGAAAATTAAAAAATAAGAGAATTAAACCGCCAACAAAAGGACCGATGATGCCTGCTATATATGACGTAAAGAACCAAATGCCCACCTGCTTCCCGCGATTATTACAGTCGCTGCATTTGGTGAATGCCGTGTTAAAAGCAATCCAGAACCATGCGGAACCAAAGGAATAAACAATTGCCGGAACCATATAAGACATATCTGTTGTCTTTAGAAAATCCATCAAAAAGAAATAAGCCACTGTAAATGGCATACTAAAAAGCATTGAGTGCTTAATGCCGAATTTATGGGAAAGTTTTGCACAGATGGGTGTAAAAATACCCATGCCGATAGTCCAGGTTAAATAAAATAAAACAACAGACCTTAAAGGCAAACCTAAATCCGAATAAAGATACAATGGAACAAATAATCCGGCCATTGAGAATGCAAAATTTCTTATGAACATAGAAATGTAAAGTTCTAACAATTCCTTCTTGGCCGCGTATTCTGCAACTAAATGCTGCTGATAACTGAATTGACTCTGAACCATATTATTCAAAATGGAATATGACTTTATAAACATTTTTATATCCAAAAATTAATAAACAAAAAGCCTGATTGAAAAGCTATGGATATATGTAAAACCTGCAAGAACAAGCTTTACTGCGGAAAAAAAGGCTGTTTAATCTATTCTAAATTACTTGGCCTAAAAACTAACAAATTAATAGAAGGCAACAAGGATTTCTTCGGTGATGTGCCCAATATCTTTGTAGGAAGATATGGTTACCCAGATATACGCGTTGGAATGCTTTCTACCGAAGAATATATGGGCAATGATAATACTAAACTTTGGATTGAAAAGAAATTTGATATTGATAAAATAATCTCATTGAGATCATTAATGATTAATTCTACATTCAATGTTTCTGTAAAAACTAAAAATAACCGTTTTTTGGAAACATCTCAGGAAATAGCTTTATCCAAAAAACCTGTTGATGTTGAAATTAATTTAGACAAGGTACCTAAATTCGGAATTGTCAATCCACAGAGGGAAGCGATACCTTTCGGACCATCGGTAAAATTGATGAAGGCTTCAATATGCGAAAATCCTAAAATCCCTATGAAAGTAGAGAAAGTAGTTTCGGATTCTGATTTAAAAGCGGTTGATGCAATGAGTTATTTATCTAAAAATGGGTATGATGAGCATTACTTGACAAAGATATTAAGCTCTGGTTCGGTGGGTGTGAAAACGCAAAGAAAATTGGTACCTACGAGATGGGCAATAACAGCTGTCGATGATACCCTGGGAAAGGGAAAAATAAGAAAGATTAAAGATTTTAGAAGTTCTGCTTTCAAGATTCACTTCGGAGGCTATATGGGAAATTATTACATTGCTTTATTTTTTCCAGGCGTCTGGAGTTATGAGTTATTTGAGACTTATGTTCACAGTTCTGAGTACTGCACAGATTATGAAAATTATGATGGTAGAAAAGAATATGCCTCTGCTACAGCAGGGGGATATTATGCTGCAAGAATAGGTTTATTAGAAAAGATGGAGCTTAGTAAAGAACAGGCCTCTGTCTTATTGTTGAGATTTATCACAGATGAATATTATGCCCCATTAGGGGTCTGGGTTGTTCGCACGGCTGTAAGAAAATGCATGGAATCTGACGTTTTGGAATTCGACTGCAGGGAAAAGATGATTGAACATGCTTTAAACTTTATTAAACAAAGATTTACGTATGATGCTCAAGAAATGATTAAAAACAGCCTTTTAATAAAAGAAATTAAAGAGCAACGAAAGCTGTTTGAATTTTAGAAAGTTTGAATCGGATGGAATTTATTTCAGATATAAACATAAGAAATAAGACTTTCAATGCAAGGTCTAGGTTTTAGAAAGATTTTTATACAATTAAGTTTAGTTCTAAAGGTATGGTCTTATTCACATTACCTGAACTTGGAGCATTAATTGTATTAACGGTCTCTTTAGGCTACATTTTCATGGATTTTGTTTCAATGCACAGGCCAAAAACAATTGAAGAATTATACAAAAGAAGCATATTCAATAAGAATGATTTCTATTTTGCAATGATGGTAACAGCACCTGCTGTTGTATTGCACGAACTAGGGCATAAGTTTGTTGCGATGGCCTTGGGATTCCAATCAACATTTCACATATGGCCTTTTGGATTGGGACTTGCAGTGTTTCTAAAATTAATAGCTTCGCCTTTCTTAATAATTGCTCCAGGATATGTAAGCATACCCTCTAATGTACCAGTGGTAACGCAGGGAATAATTGCTTTTGCTGGACCTTTGGTTAATGCAATCCTATACGGGGTCTCTTTTTTAGTAATGAATTACCAAAGATTAAGCAGAAGGACATATATGTTTTGGGCAATAACAAGAAGAATAAACGGAATACTATTTATATTCAACATGCTGCCTTTTTGGGTATTGGACGGAAAGAAGGTTTTGAATGCAATACTATATATATTCGGATGGGGTTAAATTAATCTTTTACTGCCTCTAAATAAACGCTTTAGAATGCTTGGAGGCCTTCTGATTGGAATATCTGAAATGGATCTTGGCTGAAGCTCTTTCTTTTCTATAACTACGGGAGATTCTTCAAGCTTAATTCCTTTTTTCTCTTTATGGGGCTTTTTTGGAGATTGTTTCTTTTTAATTGGTTTTTTTATTTCTGGTTTTTTAACAGATTTTGGTTCAATCTTTTTTTCAATGGGCTTTTTAGGTTCAATCTTTTTTTTCTCAATTTTCTTGATAATTGGTTTTTTTATTTCTGGTTTTTTAACAGATTTTGGTTCAATCTTTTTTTTCTCAATTTTCTTAATAGCCGACTTATGTACCAGTTTATTTTGTATCATCTTTTTTGCGAGAAGTTTTTTCTTAGCCTCTTCCAACTTTTGCTTTTTGAGGGCCATTTTAATAGCTAAAATTTTCTTCTTTTCCATCAGTTTTTTCTTTGCCACAAGCTTCTTTTCCATCAGTTTTTTCTTTATTAGGGCTTTTTTCTTGGCTATTATTTCCCGCTTAGCTCTTTCTTTTGCGGATTTTTCCTGCGCAATCCTCTTCTTCTCTAATGATTTTAATTGACTCTCGTGTAACTTCTTTGCAGCTAACCTAGCTTCTTCTTCAGCTTTCTTTTTCTCTATCAGTTGCTCTTTCTTGCGTTCAATATCCAATTCTTTATCAATTAGAACAGCTTCTTCTGTAACTTCCTGCTCAAGCCTTTCAATTTCTGATTTAATGAATTTTATCTTATCTTTAGAAGCAACTTCTTGAGACATTATTGATTCGCATTCTGGACATTTAAACTGCGAATCTAATGCATCCTCATAATTAAGCCGCATACACTCATTAGGACAAACAAAAAAATTGGATGTATTCTCCCGCTCAAGCCATAAACGTAAACGCTGAACTTTGTTCTTTTTGTAATCATAAAGCAAATGCATAATATGCTTTCTGTTTAAAGTCCAGAAATAAATGTACCATCCTTTCTGCTTATCTTTTTTCCGTGTAAAAAAAACAAAATTAGAACCATTTAATTTGTATAACATATTACGGACAATGTTAATATTCAACTTCAACTTATCTGCAAGCTTAAACTCGCTGATATTATCTTCTTTCTTAAGCAAATCAACTAATGGGACAAGTTCCTGACCGAACATGTCTGCAATCATTTCATCAACGAGTTTATCGGTTAACTTCATTTGGGCCTTGTGATAGAAAGAGAAGTCTCTGTTTTTAAACTTATTGATTTTTTTTTACAACTACCTAATGAATAAAAACGTTTTTATATTTTGATTGTTTTTTAAAGAGTATTCTAATCATATAGTCATAGGAGGAAATAAAGGATGGGACTTTTTGAAAAGAAGGAAAAAAAAGAGTTGCCTGCAATGGAACTGCCAGATTTTCCTAGTTACGAGGGTGGTTTTTCTAGCAATGAGGCCTCAAATATAAAACAAGCAGTAACCAATAATGAAGAATCGCCGATAACTGATCTTGATATACCCGAACCGACAGAAAAAAAGTTTGAGCCTATTAGAGTAAAGGATGAAAGGTTTGAAAAAAGAAAGATGCCGCAGGAGATTAAAATCCCGGATTTCAAATCGAGCACGAAACCTTTGAGATTTGATAGGCCTAGCGAAATGCCAATTTTTGAGGAAAAGCCAATGGAAAGAGTTATGCCTGTGAGCAATGAAAAAACATTGTTTGTGAAAATAGACCAGTATAATTATGCGATAGAGACCATACATAAAGTTAAGTCAAAACTTGAAGAGGCCAAAGAGATACTCAGAAATATAGAAAAGGTAAGAGAACAGGAAGATGCTGAACTTAAGCTTTGGCAAAGGGATCTGGAGGAGATTAAAAATAAGGTCATGAATGTTGACCAATCTTTATTCGGTTAAAATGGTTTTAAAAAAAGATTCAAGCAGGGCAATGGGAGATGCGGTATACGCACAAATCAGCAATCCTCTACTGGTAAAAAAAGAAATGCTTCTTGTAGTTTTAGAATCCGCAAAGATGATGAAACATTACAAGGAGCATATTAAATTGCAGGAAAGAAAAGACAAGCTGAGAAAAAAACTCGGGGCTATCGGAGAGGAACTGAAAGTTTTGCTTGATGACCTAAAACTAAAAGGTTTACCACATGTGAAAAGCGAAAATAAAATAATCCCTCCTGAGGGGCATAAGAAAATCTTGATTGAAGAGTCAGATATACCTTCAGCTGAAGAAGATGTAATTGAAAAAGAAATTCGAGATATTGAAGAAAAGATAAGAAATCTTTAATTCTTTTTATTTGATTTTTCTAATTTTAATAAAGATAGGGGAATAAAAAATTGTCTCAAAAAAGAGATTAAACTAAAAATATTGCTTATTTGTCCCTTTAAAATAATTAATTTTAAAAAAGAAACCTTTAAATATGGATTATTGTTCCCCGTAAGTGAAAAATGAGCATAGAGCTTATATTGAAAACGCATATGTATATTGCAGGAATTATATTCCTTATAGCTGCATTTTTTGTGTTTTGGGGCAAAATAAAGACAGATGGGTTCAATAATAAAATTTTTGTTAGACTGGTGGTTCTATTGGGCGTGCCATATTTTATAAAAATATTTATGTTTGTCAATGATCCCCATTATATAAGAGAATTTTTTCAGAATATAATGTTCTTTTGTATTACGCTAATGCTGGCTTATACAGTAATCTACACCTTTAAATATTCTGTAATAAAGAAACGTGAGTTTTTGGCTAAATTCTTTGAAGGAGACAGCAAATACACAAGAATTAAGGAAGATCTTTATGTTTGCCATGTGAAACCCTTGGTTAAAGAGCTTGATGCAAAAAAGAAATATTTAGATAAGCTGAAAGAAGAAATTGATAAAATAAATCAGAGTGTTTCTGAAAAAGAAAAAAATATTGAAAACTCGAAAGATTATATCAAAAATACGAAAAAATACATACACCAGAAGGAAAATGAATTAAGTGTAATTGACAACCATAATACCAAGGAATCAAAGGCATTAGAAAAAAGGAAGAAAGAGCTTAAAGATAAAGAAAAGGATTTGATGAAAAGAACTGAGACTGTGCTTCTTAAAGGTGATGAAGTAGAGATAATAGAAAGAAAGATTAAAAAATTAAGACCTGAACTCGAAAGGAAAGAAATTGACCTAAAAAATAAAGAGCAGAAGCTGAAAGAAAATGAAAAAAGATTAAAACAGGTGGCTGATGATTTAAACATAAAAGAAGGGAGATTAGACAGACGGGAAATCGATATAATTGAAGCTGAGGAAGACCTCAATGGCATGAAGGATAATATTGAATTGCAGAGAAGAAAACTTGAAGATTTAAAAGTAAAAATAGATAATAAGCATAAGGAATTAAAGACGTGGGAAGAAAGTCTGATGATACTAGATGAAACATTGACAAAGAAAGAAAACAAATATGGGAGAAGAAAATGGGTAAGGTAATGGTATTCTTAAATTTATGTTCGGTACTGCTATTACTGCTATCTATGCTATATCTAGCAAGAGGAATAAAATATGAAAAACCGATTATGCGAAAGAGCGTCAAGCTTGCGATATTTGCGCTTTTTATGCTAGCCTTAGACAGGGCAGTCTATGTGATAAGCAATGCGCCATTTGTGAGCAAGGTTCCAGAAACGGTGGTGAATTATTCACTTATTGCAGCCAACTTTGCGTTCTTGCCTCTAGCAGCAGGAGCGATAATAATATTTGCAGTAAGCCTCAAGAATCAAACAGGATCAATATGAATAAAAGCATAGCCTACATCTTTTAATGATTCTAATTTTTTCTGAACTTCTTTTCCTATGCTATGGCTTTTCTTGAAATTAAGTTTTTTATCCATCTCAATATGCACTTCAATGTGGATAACTGTGCCGACAAAATGCGCCCTTAAATCGTGGAACCCTTTAATTCCCCTGACTTTTAAAATTGTTTTTTTAGCCTGATCTAAAAATTGTTTATCTGGTGCTTCTCCCATCAAATATTTTACGCTTTCACGGCCAAGAATCAAAGAACTGTAAATTATCCATAATCCCAAAAAGATTGCGGCAATATTATCAAAAATTAACAACCCCTTAGAGGCAAGAATTAATCCGACTAAAACAAACAACGAAATTAAAATATCATTCTTATGATCGTAAGCCATGGCTTTCAGGGCGATATTATTCTCTTTATTTGCAAAATAGGTCATAAGGAAGAGTATAATTTTTGTGAATATCACGATTAATGCTATTACTGCAGGAATATAACTTCTAATAATTGTTTCACCGCTGATAAACCGCATCATCGTCTTTGAGAGCACGTTAAAACCTAAAACGGCAATCATCGTCGCAACAATCAAAGAGGCAATCGGTTCAGCGCCATGATGACCAAATGGGTGCCCTTTGTCTGGCTTTTTGCCAGATATTTTCATGCAGTATAAAACTGTGGACGTAGAGAATAAATCGAGAAATGAATTTACCGCTTCTGATAAGAGAGCTATTGAATTGAACAATATGCCAAAAATAAGCTTTAATATAAACAATAAAAAGTTTGCTATTAAAGCAACAATTACCACCCAAATCTTTTTTGCTGGCATGTAGATAAATATGTTTTTTTATTATTTAAATCTTCTGCACAGCAAAATATTAAGAGCATGGATAGCTAAAATTAATCTCTTTTAGGCGCACAATCGTCACAAAATTTAGAAATTGCGTAATCCTCAAACTGCAGTGTTTGGAACTCTTTTCCGCAAGTTAAACACTTTTTTTTCGTTATTTTCATTACAAATTTAAAATAGAATTACTGGTTAATAAAGCTTACGATTAGGGGTTGCCACGAGCTATATTAAGCAATAACTTGCGTTCTGCTTTAGCAACGACTGTACGAATTGTATGAACTGCATCGGGATTTGCAGAAATACTATCTATCCCACATTTAACCAAAAATTCTGCCATCTCCGGTCTTGAACCAGCTTGGCCACAGATGCTTGTATTAACCCCATATTTTTTGCAGACTTTTATTACGCTTGCAATTTGCCTTAAAACTGCTGGATGCATTTCATCATAAAGATTTTGAACGCGAGCATTGTTTCTATCTATTGCTAAAGTGTACTGTGTAAGATCATTTGTTCCAAAACTTACAAAATTTATGCCCTCCCTACAAATCTCATCTATTATCTGAACTGCAGCAGGAGTCTCAACCATAATTCCAAACTCAATATCTTTGCATGGCTCGAACCCGCACTGTCTAATTAAATCTTTTGATTGTTTAATCTGATCAAGATGAGTAACTAGTGGAATCATTACGCCTACATTTGTAAGGCCTGCTTCATGAATCTGTTTAATAGCTTCTATCTGTGTCTTGAAAAGTTCAGGTTCACCAAGATCTCTTCTTATTCCTCTAAAACCCATCATGGGATTATCTTCAATAGCTTCATCTTGGCCGCCTTCCATATTTCTGAATTCATCAGTTGGAACATCTAAAAGCCTAACCCAAACTTTTTTGCCCTGAAAAGCTCTTGCAATAGTAGTCATACCTGAAACTAAATCGCTTAAAAGCTCTGCCTTTCTGCCAGACTTAATTAGAAATGATGGATGAGCCTTGCCAGAGAGCATCATATGCTCAACCCTTAAAAGACCAACTCCATCAGCACCTGTCTGTGCTGCATGCTCTGCAAACTTAGGAAGGTCCATAACTACCTTAACCTCCGTTGCGGTTTCTATCTCAAAATGCTCTGCAGACTCAGCACGTAATGAAGCTTCTTCCGTCTTTTTTGAACCTAAATCTAATCTACCCTTGTAAACTTTTCCGTTTGTAGCATCTACTGTGATTAGCTCATTATCTTTTAGAATTTTTGTGGCATTATTAGTACCGACAATAACAGGAATTCCCATTTCACGGCCAACTATTGCTGCATGACTTGTTGAACCGCCTTTATCTGTAACAATTGCGCAGGCTTTTTCCATTGCGCTGACATAATCCGGATCTGTCATCTCAGCTACGAGAACATCGCCTTTTTCAATCTTAGTTAATTCGTCGGCATTGCGGATAATCTTTACAGGACCGATGCCCACACCCGGAGAAGCTGGAAGACCTTCAACAATTGGCTCTGCGTGATCCCCGTTGGAAATGTTCTCTTCCTTGCTTAACTGCTCTTTCTCTGAATAAGGCTTCTTCAAGGTAGTTATTGGTCTTGATTGTACAACGAAAATTCTTGAACCTTCAATTGCAAATTCAATATCTTGTGGTTTAGTATAATGCTTTTCTATCTTAACTGCGAGCTCTGCTAATTTTTCTATTTCAAATTGAGAAAGCTTCTGTGTTTCCTGCTTATCTGCAGAAATATCCTTCTTAATATTTGCGCCTGTATTAATATCAAGAGTAATCATCCATTCCTGCCGGTTAATCTTTTTTGATTTCAAAGATAAATTATTTTTGTCAATAATGTATTGATCTGGATTAATGGCGCCAGAAACAACAGCTTCGCCTAGACCAAACCCTGCTTCGATTTCTATTTCAGAATCATCGCTGTTCATCGGATTTACTGAGAACATTACGCCTGACTTGTCCGACTTAACCATTTTCTGAACTATCACTGAAATTAAAACCTTGTTGTGATCAAAATTATTTTTAACCCTGTAATAAATTGCCCTTGCTGTATATAAAGAGGCCCAACATCTTTGAACTGCATCTAGCAGACGTTTATTACCTTTAATATTCAGAAAAGTTTCTTGCTGCCCTGCAAATGAAGCAGTATTATGCGTTATTATTCCGCCTACGCCTGCTGCGAAGTTTTGCGTTCCTGGAACCACAAAATCGTAAACATCTCCTTGATATTCAATTTCTTCAACTCTTTTTATTGGATCCCACATAACATCTGCATTTGCAATCTCTAATAATTCCGGAGAATTCAATCTTTGCGCAATCTTATTGAAGTAATTTAAACCATAAGTTTGAAGCAGTTTACGGTTCCCTTTATTCCAAGGGGCTGCGTTCTTTGTGAATCTTCCTGAAATATCATAATTAATTAGCTTATTGACGGATTTTTCCTTTAGGTTACCGTTATCTGAAACGGATTTATTGCAATCCTCGCATACGTACCTCTGCTTTAGACTTGAAGATTTGCCACCTTTTTTCATAATGCCTGAGCAGAACGGGCATTCCATTACATCAATTAAATCAAAATTAATGTCTTTTTTAAGATACTTTTCCATTAATTCAGAGATTTTTTGGCTTGGTGGCAAAGTGTCAATATAATTATACTGTTTAGTCCTATTACTGTAATTTTTTATAAGGGTGTTTAATCTCTTAATTTTTGCATCTTCAGTCAAACCAATCTTTTCCTTAAATAATTCTGCTTCATAGATGGGTATTGCAACTGTGTGATTCTTTGTGAGATAGCATCTAATGCCCAGCATTTCAATCAATTTTATTACTCCACTAAGCAGTTCCTTTGACACAGAAGTATATTGAATGCCCTTTTCAAAGATATAACCATCTCCATCAAAGCAACCCTTTAAAAATGAGCCTATTTTCTCCTCATTGAGGTTGAATATCAAATTTGGAACTTTCTTAATTCTTGCAGATCTCCCTTTTCCTTTAACATTTGTTGAAGGACTACCAAATAATTCGTGTAGCAATTCAACGAGAACCTTATTGAAAATTCGAACATTCCCTAATTTCGGTTTGGCCAATTTGCATTTTTTTTCAAAATATTTTTCAACTTTTTCTGCCAATTCTTTTGATTCACAGGAAAAATCAACGCAATTGTCCTCATAAGTAGAACCTTCTGCAGCAATCAACGCAATTGTCCTCATAAGTAGAACCTTCTGCAGCGTACAATCCTAAAACATAAGCCAATTCGTTATCCACCTCTAATTTTAATGGAAAATCATTTTGAATTGAATGTTTTTTGCTATTTATCTTTACTCGGTTGTCTTTAATTAAAATTGGCTTTTTGATTATATCTGAAACTATTATCTCTTTAATTTCTTTGGTATTAGGCAGAGGTATCCTTTTAATGACTGGAACACGGGTGTTTTTTGTGATATCTTTAGAATTTAAAACATCTAATTGAAATGTTTCAGGATTAAGAGCAAGCAAAGAGTGCTGCGGAGTTATTGTAATATGCCTGCCTGTTTTTGTAAGGATCTTGATTAATTTTGCCCCATTTGCAGGATGTTTGTATATTTCTGAAGCGCGAATCCATTCTAATTTATTATTTTTTAAGGAAGGAATAAATATCTTTGCATCTTGATCTTTTTCATAAATCAACCATAATTTCTCCATGCTTGTATGAACTACTTCATTATCGATTTTAACAAGCACAAACTCGTCCTTGCCTATACTGGGCAAATCCTCGGCAGTTGCTGAAGACCTCACTGCAACTAAAGGAGCATCTCTACCTGCTTTGATTAAATCCATCGCTTTTTTGTTCTTTGTTTCAAAAACGCTATCATCTATGTTAAGATTTTCATATGCCTCCAAAATGTCATCTCTTATGTTTAGGGGCATTGGTTGACTTAAAATTATTTCTTTAATTTTTCTTGATGCCGCCTGCAACTCTTCATTATCATCAACGTTTACTCTTGCTAAAATTGTGAAAATATCACTGCCTACGCCTGTATCTAAAAACTTCTTAAAAGCGTTTGCGGAAATTGCAAAACCGGGGGGAATGGGAAAACCTGCGTTGTACATCTCGCCTAAAGAGGCACCTTTGCCGCCGGCTATAGCTATATCTTCCTTGAAAAGCTCCTTGAACCAAACGACATTATCTGACAAACCGCATCACCCCTTTGATACAAATTTATAAGTAATATTACTTTTTAAAGGTTTCTGAAGCGGATTAGAAATTTGTTAAAAATGAGTTAAGCGCGTTCATTCTTTGATTATACGTATTTGCGTGAGATGCATAGGCAAATATAAAACAGACAATTTAAATGCTATTTACACAAGTCATTTGGGACTTTAAAGTCCTTATTAGAGAAAACTATTTCTTCGGCCTGAGAAATTGCTTTCATGCAAACTTTTGTCATATACTCAAATTTTCTTTCGATATCTTTACTAGTTATGGATGAGCCATATCTTGCTGTTTCTCTTTCATCCACATCTGATTTTTCTCCTTTAGCAGCATAAACGGTTATTCTATCAATAAATTCATCATCATATTCCATCAATTTATTGTCTTTGGCGTATCTAAGAAAAGCAGCTGTGCATTTTTGGCTTCTGCTCTCAATTCCAAATTTGGACAAAATGGCAAGGGCACAATAATACAGGGTATAAAACCATTCTTCTGGAATCTTATAATCATACCCCTGTGATTTATACAATTCGCAAAGCTGTAAATTAATTTTCGCCTTAGCGAGATATTCTTTGGCAAGCTTACTATCAGACTTGACAATTAGGAGACCTTTATGTTTTTTGCCCTTTTCCTCATCTTTCTTTGCAAGAACAAAACATTCCCTTACTTCTTTCATCTTTGAGCTATGAGTCGCATAAACTTTATAAATTTTTCCTGCCCGAATGAAATTATTCCTTTTTTAACTGCATCAATCAGCGCCTTATTTGCCGCTTTAAGCTCTTTTTTGAATTCAGATTGAGTAAAGTTGATGGCATGAATCTTCTTTATCTGGGTCTTTTGGATTTTTCCAATAGATTTTTCAATCTCTAAAAATTTGTTCTCATTGGCCACGATTAAAATATCTATATCATTTGCCTCTTTTGGAGAATGAATTATGCTCCCGTAAATCAAGAGAAAGTCTACTTTACCTTCTAATTCTGCAAAATTGCTCATCCATCTTTGGTTATTTAAGGCATCTTTAGTTAATATTAGAGAAAGCGTTTTTTCTACAAGGGGGTTATTCCAATTCAAGCTTATGCTGAACGCGCTTGTTTTTCCAGTTCCAACTGGTGAAATTATAATGAATGTATCATTATCTAACTTTTTTATTACTTTCCATGCTCCGACTCTACTCATGCCAACCTCTTTAGCTAAAGATGTTACCGTCTGGCTTGCTGTGAAATCTTTTAATAAGATCTTCAGGATTCTGCTATCTGGCTTTTCTGTTTCCATTTTGTTAATAATTATTAATTAAATGTTAATAGTTATATTTAAAGGTTTCTGAAACAGATTTGTTAAAAACGAGTTAAGAACGCTCCTTCTTTGATTAAATGTATTTGCGTGAGATGCGTAAGCGAGCCATCCCTGCAAGGAATCGTATATCTGACTGTAAGTTGTATAATCTGATTCGTAATCGGATAATAATGAAGCTAGGTGATTATTGAAATTTACTAGATTTGCTTTTCTTAATAATTTATAATGATAAAAAATTCTGTAGCCTAAAAAAGCAATTCCTTTTTTTAAAGGAATAATTTTCGACTTATCTGGATGAAGCTCAAGTTTTAATTCATCTTTCAAGAAATTTGTGATTTCTTTTTTATAATTTCTAAGAATTAAACTTTGATTATCTAAAATAACGAAATCATCTACATATCTTATGTAGTATTTTGCTTTTAATTTGTGCTTTACAAAGTAATCAAGCTCGTTCAAGTAAACATTCGCAAAAAATTGCGAAGTTAAATTTCCCAATGGCATGCCTTTGCCGTTTGTTTTTGAATCAAAATTGCTTATTATCTGATTTATCAGCCATATTACTTTCTCGTCTTTTATTTTCTTATTTACTATTTTTAATAGTATTTCATGATCGACTGCCTCAAAATAATGCTTTACATCTGCCTTTAAAACATAGCCTTTTACCGAGTTATTGCTGTATGGCTCATTAATCAATTTGCCGTTGCTGGAGACAATTCTCTTAAATTTATCAAATCTTAACAAGGCGTTTATTGTGCCTTTATTTATTCTGCTTGCGTAGGAATCGCAGATGAATATCTTTTCATAAATCGGATCTAAGATGTTTACAAGTGCGTGATGGACAACCCGGTCGCGAAAGGCAGACTTATGAATTTTTCTTGTTTTCGGATCGCGTATGGCAAACTCTTTCAAGGGCTTTGGCTTGTAGCTTAATAATTCTAACTCTTGCTTTAAGTTTGCTAATTCTGCTTTAAGATTTTTTTCAAATTCTATAACGCAAGATTTATTTGTTTTTCTTTTTCTTGCCTTCTTGAACGCTTTTTCGAGGTTCTCTTGAGAGCAGAGAGAAAGATATAGATTCTTGTAAGTTTTCATTTTCAGGCCTAGAAAAACTTGGGTTATTCCGAGCTCAGCATTCGAATTGCCAGGAGTCCTATTGCAATTGAGGTTAGCCCTGTCCGAATTCGCCCTGAACCTAGCGACGGCCATTTGTAGCAAATCCACTGACTATGCACCATGATTTTAGCATTCACTCAAAACTTCCCCAAGGTTTTTCATCACTACCAACTATTATCATTGAATTTTATGGCATAAACCTATATTTATGCACTAATGGATTTACGTGTAGCCCAAGTATTTTGTCTCTTGATGGGCATCAAGAAACTTTTCTAAGGCAAATTGATACTTTAGATTGAGTTTTAATATATTTATATATTTTAACTATTATTTTCTAATACCTTTATTTCCTGTGGAAAAACGCGTGACGTACCCCGAGCTCAGCACTCGAATTGCCAGGAGTCCAATAGCAAACGAGGTAAGCCCAGCCCGAATCCGCCCTGAACCCAGCGACGCTGTTGTTGTCGTCTCTTGGATAATAATGATAAAAGTTACTTCCTTGGACGTAATTCTGTACGCTTGATTCTGTTGTTGGCATACCTTGATTGTTGAAATCTAAGTTTACGTAGCAGTCTTTCTTTATTGGCCAAATTAAATCTTCTATATTATCTGGGACTAAAACACCATTGACTAATTTATGATTGTAATTGATAATCAATTTTCCCAAAGCCTTATTTTTGACCTTGAAATCTGCATCGAGCCATTCTGCCCTCCAGGGATCTCTTTTTTCTGTGATTTCGTTGTAAATATTTCTTATTTCTTCTTTGAGGATTTTATTTCCTGCGCCGTCATAAATATCTTCTCCTGAATTCAAGAACATAATAAAATCTGTAAACTGCTTCAAATTCAATGTGAAACCATTTAATTCCAAGTTTAGTTTCAATGCATCAAACCAATCTATATTTCCGATGTAATTCCTGCCGTTCTGCTCTTGTTTTGTGTTGCTTAGGCTTAAACTTAAAGAATTGGCTGCTTCTTGGACTTTGTTATCCAAGCTTAATCTGTATTTTGAAACTAGAATAATATCGCTGCCTTGAGGAAGCTGAATATAATCTTCCGGCTTTCCTACTTGCGAAACACTAACGAGGGGTTTATTTGGATCTTCTTTTGGAGCTTTAGGCTTCTCTTTGTCCAAGCCAAGGTATTCAATCATTCTTTTATATTCTTCTTCTGTGTAAGGCATTTTAATTACCTCTCCTGTAAAGCGAATTAGTCACATGCAATAAAGACGCGGGCAGGTTATTGATATTTTCAACCTTATGAGCAACTACAAATTTGTCCCTGTTTCTATCGCTGTAATTCTTAATAGCATTATAAATATCAGACTCATTGCCTATCTGAATCCAAATCAGCGGACCATTATGATTTAACAAAGCATTAATAGCCTCTAATGAATTGTCTATCTGGCCATCGCTTATGCCCACCAATGCGCATCCGGCTTTGTCCGCGGATTTCAAAAGATTTATTGGCATTGAAGTCTCGCCGCCAAAATTATCATTCTCAATAGTGTTATAAAAGACTCTTTCTAAACGATCAATATCACTGCACCATCCTGACCAGGACTGGTTTGCCTTGGAACTGAACTGCAGCAAGCCATACTGCAATAAGTGAGCTTTTCTCTCCTGCTTCAAACCTTCAAATATTGCATAAACTGTATCTATCATCAGTGAATATTCATAGCCCTTCATGCTTCCTGAATTGTCACACACCAAAAGCAAATCTGCCAGACTGCCTTCACTAGACTTGCTTCTTGGAGGCAATACCAAAGGAATCATTTTTTTCTTAAACTGCAGACCGCCGCCAACTTTAGCTCTTGTCTTGCCTAAAGATGCCTTAGCAATATTATCGGTCTTTCCTGAAGAGAGATGCGCATAAGGCAGAGAATACTGCGAAGAATTGTCTTTGCCAGATCCGAATATATCGTGCCTTATCTTTTTTCCAGCCATCTTATGCTTCTCTTTAAAAACTTCAAAACTATCCATGTAAGGCGAAGGATCGTGGCTCTTCTGCAGCGCAATCTGTATCAGCTGTGATCTGAATCCAGGATCATTCTTTAACTTTGAAAAGAAAGGCGTCATCGGCAGATTCATATTTGATTCCAAGTGTGCGGTAAGCTTTGCATAATCATAAGCTAACTGCGACCAATTTTCAGGATTCTTGAGATGATTAATTAATTCTAAAATTTCTTTTTCATTCAATTCGCCTTTTATTGAAGCTGGACCTAACTGCAGTTCTTTTCCGAAAGCCATAAGCACCGAATCAATTATTGGCTTGGCTTCCTTATTATAATTAGGGCAGTAATCTTTTGCAAAATCCGCTTTTGGATTGAATATCTTCATCTGAATATCTGCGAAGACTGCATAGGATGAATTTAAATTTGGTTTCTTTTCATCTAAAAATACTTCTCTTAAATATTTCAGACTTCTGCCTTTTATTGTTTCTTTGTGGTCTATGGCTAATGAGCAATTATCAACAATATCTTCAAACTCGTTTGCTGTTCTATAAATCTTCTGCTTTATCTTTGATTCATCAAGACCTGCATCTTTCAAGCCTCTTGAGACAGCATCAAGAATCATTTCAAAATGATTTTTATCATACGGACAGTAGCGCCAGTGGCCATGCTCATGCAGTGTTACAGATTTCAGAACATCCTCGGGTGTGCCGTATGTTTCATTGAATTCAGAGGCGTTAATTCTTGATTCTTTTCTGAATATTTTAAAAATGCTTTTTTTCTTTCTTGAAAGGTGAGATGCTTTTGCCCTTTCAAACATTCCTCTCCAATCTGGATCATATTCTATGTTTACTTCATAGGTATCATTTAATATTGCCGCTTCAAGTCCATGAGCTGTTTGTTTTTCTATGCACTTTAACTGGAATTGTGAGTAGCCAATCTCGTCTAAATGCATTCTTGCTTCTTTTTCAATATTAACTTTTGTCCTCATATTTCCTAATACCTTTATTTCCTGTGGAAAAACGCGTGACGTACCCCGAGCTCAGCATTCGAATAGCCAGGAGTCCAATTGCAATTGAGGCCAGCCCTGCCCGAATCCGCCCTGAACCCAGCGACGCTGTTGTTGTCGTCTCTTGGATAATAATGATAAATGTTACTTCCCTGCTGATAATTTTGTACGCTTGATTCTGTTGTTGGCATGCCCTGGGCGTTGAAATCTAAGTTTACGTAGCAGTCTTTCTTTATTGGCCAAATTAAATCTTCTATATTATCTGGGACTAGGATGCCATTTTTCAACTTATGATTATAATTTATAATTAAGTTCTTCTTGCTTTGACCTTTAGTCTTGAAATCAGCGTCGAGCCATTCTGCCCTCCAAGGATCTCTTTTTTCTGTGATTTCGTTGTATATATTTCTTATTTTTTCTCTTGATATAAGACTTCCTGCACCATTGAAAATGTCTTTATTTGAAATTAATAATTCTAATAAATCTTCGAATTGTTTTAAATTTAAAGTAAAACCGCCTAGAGTTAAGTTCATTTTTAATGCGTCGAACCAAGTTATGCTGCCAATGTATCCTCTGCCGTTCTGCTCTTGCGAGGAATTATTTAAACTTAAACCTAAAGATACAGCTGCTTTTTCTACTTGGTCATCCAAGCCTAATCTGTATTTTGAGACCAGAATAATATCACTGCCTTGAGGAAGCTGGATGTAATCTTCTAATTTTCCTACTTGGAAAGCTTTAATACTGGGTGCAATTGGATCTATTTTTGGAGCTTTTGGCTTCTCTTTGTCCAAGCCAAAGTATTCAATCATTCTTCTGAGCTCTTCTTCTGTGTAAGGCATTTTAATTACCTCAGACCTTTATACTGAACTGGAACGCTTTCAAAATCCCTTAATCCAACGCTCCAAGGATCTTCCTCAGAATACTTTTTAATCTGCGCAAGCTCGTCAGGGGTATAATCCTTCTTGAGCATTAATTTACCCAATGATTTAACCTTGCTCATAATCTTCTGCTCAATATTTATAGTAAGTGCTTTTGCAGCTTCAAATGGCTCTCCTGATGCAAACGATTTTTCAAGCCATGCCGGATCAAGACCCATTTTGGTCGCGCATACAAATGGAAATGACTGCAAAACATCAGCGAACGAAACTTCTAAAGATTTTGGCATCTTGCCGCTGGAAGCTGCAATATGATGCGCCCTAACTAAAGCGAATCCTCTTGCAACATTTGCGATATCTTCATGGGGCGCTTCCGGAGCGTAAACATTTCCGCAAAAATTCTCCTTGCCTGCGAGGCCTCTCGCGTGGCAGCCATCGCATTTCTCAACCGAAAATCCGCGTTCACGTTTGGTCTTAAAAACCGCTTTTATACAATTATCCATTCTACCAAGATAAGCCAGAAATTCATTTGCAACTGGATGAAAAGATATCTTATTCAAATTAGTATGAATCTCTTTTATATCTTCAAAAACTCCTTCAGATTGAGAGACGTATAAACCTGTGCCAGTTCTTGCCGCCTTGCTTCTTTGCTCCATATCATATTGATTTGGCGCAAAAAGATTCAATGAAATTTCAATCGGCCACCTTCTCCTGAAAGCAGGATCTATATTAAAAGTCCCTTCGTCAAATTCCTTGCCTTCATTGCAAGTGCCTATCTTGAACTGATAAAACCCTATTCCTGGAATTTCAATTCCGACTTGCCTTGAACCCCCACCGGAAGGGGTCACTGCCTGATTATTCATATAAGCTTGCAATATATTTAATATCGCCTGCGGAGCCCTCATAACTTCATCAAGAAGAACGCCTGGAGAAGTTATTAACTTTGTATTTTTGATAGCCTCAGAAAGCAATCCTTGCTGCAGCTTTTCACCATCCAAATCAAATAATTTTTCAGCTTCAAGAGAAGGATCTATCTGCAAAATACCAAAATTATCGCGGCCATAAAGACCTGTCAGGCAAGCTAATGCCAAGTGAGTTTTTGCAATACCTGTAGAACCATTTAGAAGAATGTTCCTCCCTGTGCTCGGACCTATAACTCCAACAATATCCTTCAAATCCAATTGCGGGCCTTTACTATAAGCAGTCATAGGTGTGCTATGGTAAATAAAAGAACTAGCATTTCTAATGGATGATTCAATATTATCTACTTTTTCAATCAAATTGTCTATCATTTTAAATAAGCCCCCATAAATATAATTTAGTCATTA
>JAGVXY010000016.1 GCA_018303545.1 Candidatus Woesearchaeota archaeon
CAAAATTAGATTTTCCTACTCTAGCATAACTCTTTTTCAATTTTTTTGCTTCTTCAGCAGACAAACCATTACTATACCATTTATCTTCCATTTTCATTCATCCTACCTCTTTCCAGAATCTTTTAGTTATAGATTATTTATAAATTTTTCTTTAGATTTCACGATTTTAGCAGTTTTTAAACAATATCCTCCCCGAACAAGACTTAACAGCCGTTTCAAAGTTCCACTTCGCCTTCGGCTCGTTCCACCTAACTTTTACTTCGTAAAAGTTCATGAAACGGCGATGTTTCTTGCGAATTTTCAAAAATCTAAAAAGAAAAAATTAATGAACTATTTACTTAACAAAAATAAATTTCATTCTTTCACAATCATCTCTGTAAATCACTGCATCTTTGCCAATTACGTCTGAATAATAACGGGATTGTATGTTTTTAAGAAGCATTAAAGCATCCTGTACTCTCAATTCGCAAGTGTCAATCTCACCATCTTCAAATTTAAGCGCTAATTCTAGATTTAACGAAACATTACAATCTGCTTCTACAATCTTTGCGAGACTTTGTTCATAATGAGAAACATCTCTATCTGTAAACCAAACATAATTTGGAGAACCAAAACCTCTTTCCTCATAGCACGTCTTTATTATCGCATTCATTTTCTTATCCTCCGACTAATTTTTTCTTAATAATTCAACCATTGTTTATAAATGTTTTCTCATTAACTTTTAAATCACGCAGATTTTTGAAAACTACCGGTCGCTGCGCTCCCTCAAGAAACAGCGACTAAAAGACTCCGACCTGCGGTCTCCGTCCAACTTTTGGCTCCGCCTTGAATGGCATTAACTGACATTAACGACATTGATAAATAATTCAAGCATTAGCGCTCAAAAGTTCTTTTAGTCGCGATGTTAGGCGTAATTCAGAAGGTTATTCTTTCCCCCGACCACCCACCCAGACGGACGGCGCGCCAATCACAAACTTTAATAAAAACAGGATTAATCAATATAGTATGAACAGAATTGCAATTTTTGGAGAGCCCTGTACTGGCAAAACAAAAACTTCAGAAGAGATGACAAAGAAAGGTAATTTTAAACTAATAGAGGCTTCAAAAGAAATAATCTTCCCTATTGCATCAAATTTTGAGAAATTACCTTCTGAAGATTATTTATTACGTAAACTACCTAAACTTAAAAAGAGAGATAAAAAAATAAGTAGGGAAGAAGCCAGAAAGACATTTAGCCTCTTGAAGGAAAATTATTCTTCAGATTTTATTGCAAGAGCATTACACGAGATTTATGTAAAAAACTCCAAGTATAAATCTGTAATCTTCACAGGATTACGAGGATTAGATAATGCAAAATATTGTAGATTACATAATGACTTGGTTGTTTATCTTAAAACAAATCAGAATGAATTAGTAAACCGATTATGTAAAGAAAAAGGGTATACTAAACAGCAAGCACTCGAAGAATTAAAAATTGAACAAAAATTGTACAATACAAAAGAAATAGAAAATGTTGCGGATTTAGTTATTAATACTCACACAAATAATGTTGAGCAAGTTTCTAAGAAGATTTTATCAAAAGTTGAAAGTTGGAATAAAATGTGCAAAAGGTGTGTTAATACCGGTAAAAACCCCTCAATAACATTTAATA
Source organism: Candidatus Woesearchaeota archaeon (assembly GCA_018303545.1). GTDB lineage: Archaea > Nanobdellota > Nanobdellia > SCGC-AAA011-G17 > JAGVXY01 > JAGVXY01. The sequence continues at coordinate 1,652 of JAGVXY010000016.1, forward strand.
AAAAGGGTTATTGTAATATATGTAGTTCTTATATTAAGAATCTTGACTTGAATCATTTGAAAAGAGAATTAGATTTTCTTAAGTCATTTAAGGGCAACGGAAAAGGCAAATATGACCTTTTAGTCGGAATATCGGGAGGTAAAGATAGTACTGCTACTTTGTACACGATTAAAAAAATGGGTTTTACGCCCCTTGCAGTAACGCTTGATTTAGGATATCTTCCAGAAACAACCATCCCGAGAGCAAGAGAAACGGCAAAGCTTCTTAATGTAGACTATGAAGTCATAAGTATAAAAAAATATATTCGAAAGATAGATTTAGACTCATATAAAAAAACAGTCAATCTTTATGAAGAACCATTTACTCTTGAAACAAAAATTAAATTCAAGAAATATTACAAAACTGGGAGGGAACATTATTCGGTTAAGTGCAAACATTCTCCCGCCTTTGTAAGAACGTGTCAGTTATGTAGGAGAATGGTTATTAGGTCTTACTACCGAGAGGCTTTGAAACGAGGAGTAAATGTGATGATATTGGGGATCAATGAGTGGACAAACCTTAGTGCAGCACAGAAAGGTAAAGGCTACAAAGTTTCTGGGGTAAGAAAACTTCAGCCTACAAAAAATAAACCGCCAGTATTTGTTTTCCATCTCCCTTTTTTACTTCAAAGAAATAGCAAAGATACTAAAAAGATATTGGATAAACTTGATTGGAAACCACCAAAGGGCGAAGATTTTATTGAATCAAATTCTAATTCTTGTTTATATGCAAGATCTACAGAAAGAATGGCAAAAAGATTGTTAGAATTTCATCCAGATAGTACAAGATTGGCACGAGAAGTAACCGTGGGATTCATTACTAAAAAAGAAGCATTAAAAGCATTAGGTAAAATACATCCTTATAAATACACGCCTCGCCAGGTTTTAGAAAAAGCAGGAATTTTAGAAAAAAGCGTGCGCCGTCCCACCACCGAGTGACCTTCTGAACTCAAAATTACTTCGTAATTTTGCCACGCCTTGCAGGCTCTCACTTCGTTCGGGACGCCTAACATCGCGATTATCTGGGATTTTCCTGCGAAAAATCCCCAAATTTCACTTTGTGAAACTTCAGATAATCGCGATGTTAAAGAAAATTTAGACCAAACCTAAGGTTTCCAATGATAAACATTATCATGATGATCATAATAATAAATTTCAATTGCCTTTTCATCATGAATAATTCTGAAAATTAAGACATAATGTTTGTCTATATGCACCCTACAAAAATTTTGCAAAGGGCTGTGCAGATGTTTATACTCATGGTTTGGATTTGTTCTAATTTCCTCTATCTTTTTAGAAATCTGTAATAATTGCTTCTTATTTTTCTTAGCAAGCTTCCTAAATATCCTATCTATTTCAGGCTTAATTAGAAGTTCATACATTTTATTCTAAAACCAACAACAAATTCTATAGCCTCGCCTTTGCCAGTAAGATTATATGTCGCTTTCACTATGTTTAAAACACGATTTGTATTATCATCAATTTGCACTAATGCTTGTACCATTTTAGTTCACCTAAGTTAGAATAAGTCCAACTTATTTATAAAGCTTTTGGTTTGGTCTAAACTAGTTTCGGCTTCGCCTCAATTCTTTAACAGCCGTTTCAAGGTTCCACTTCGCCTTCGGCTCGTTCCACCTAACTTTTACTTCATGAAGTTTATAAAGTCGCGATGTTAAATCCAATAAGCGGGCGAGCTAAAAGTTAGTCAAAATTTTCAATTTTGAAGAATTGATAAATAGGGCAGGGCTTACTTTTTTACTTCAAGTGCATATGGAATATCAAAACTATATGGGCACCCAACACCTTTTCCAACCTTATCAACTTGAGGATGAGAAGCTTTACATCTTTGCCCATGTCCACCCGTGTTGTATGGGCACTCAACATTACTTGAAATCATGTTGCTTCCCATACTCTTATCTATTTTAACCTTGACACTTACAGGAGTGTCCAAAACTTCATCTCCAACTTCATTTCTACCTTTACATTCAATCGGATAAGTTTGAGTTACATATTCGTCTATTGCCATAGTTTTGAGTAATAATGGATTCTTTATAAAGTTTTCTATCATTTGTTACTTTGGAGTTTATACAGCCCTGCCCTAAAAGACGCTCGCCCGCTTACTCGAGATTTTTCGGACTTCGTCCGAACATTGCATTAAAATCTCATCCTCATTTCATTCGGAGAAACTAACAGGAATTTAACGGTTCCGAAATCTTGCAGGTTTCTCCACCCAAATTTATTTTTCGAGGGTCTCAACTGTGGGTTGCCTCAGCCTCACTCCGCTCTGAAAAATAAACTTCGTTAAATTCCGATGTTAAATCCAATCGGAAAAGAGAGCTAACGAACTGAAGGGGGGACAATTTTAACGAGAACGAAAAACTAAGAACGGAGTAATAGAGCGACTAAACAAAATCTTTTTTAAAAAAAACAAAGTTTTTATAAATATCCTATTTGTATAGATATATATGCATAAAGAAAGAAGCCTAACTAATAAGGAGGCTGAAAAAAGGCTTGGTAAATATGGTCTGAATGAAATTAAAGATACTTCAAAGACTTCCCCTTTAAAGATTTTATTTCGGCAGATAAAAAGCAATTTCATTGTATATCTGCTTTTAGGTGCAATGCTTCTTTCTTTTTTTATAGGCAAATCTGTCACAGCATATACAATTCTTGTGATAATCTTGATGGTTATATTTACTGGGTTTATTCAAGAGTATAAGTCCGAAAAGGCAATTAGTGCCTTGAAAAACATGCTTGTTCCTGTTTCCATAGTGATTAGAGATGGAAAAGAACAAGAAATTAGATCAGTAAATATTGTCCCTGGAGACATACTTCTTTTAAGAAATGGAGACAAAATTCCCGCTGATTGCTTATTAATTGAAGAAAAGGAATTGCGGGTAAATGAAGCTGTTCTAACTGGAGAATCAAATGAAGTAAGCAAAAAAATTGGTTCTGAAAAAAAATATTCGGATGAAAATTTAGTTTTTATGGGGACATACATTGTAAATGGTCGATGCATGGCAAAAGTCTTACATACAGGGATGAATACCAAATTTGGAAAAATTGCCGGATTGATATCATCCACAGAAAAGGAATTGCCTCTGCAAAAAAAAGTCAATATGATTGCAAAGTATATGGTCTTTTTAGCCATTATAATCTCAGTTTTGATTGGTTTAATTATGATTTCAAGAAGCACCGTATTAAATGAAGAAGTAATTCTTAGTATCCTAATTTTAGTTATTGCCTTGGCAGTTTCGGCATTTCCAGAAGGTTTTCCTGTTGTGTTAATAACTACATTAGCTACAGGCGCACACCATATGGCTAAAAAAAATGCAATAGTGAATAGAATGTCTATAATAGAAACTCTTGGGGAGACAACAATAATCTGCGCTGATAAAACCGGAACAATAACCAAAGGAGAAATGACAGTCAAAAAAATCTTTGTGAATAACAGAGTATATGACGTTACAGGAACAGGTTATGAAGGAAAAGGAGATTTCTTATATAATCACAAAAAGATAAATGTTAATGCTGAGCCAGTTTTAAGAAATTTGTTATATAACGCAGTTCTATGTAATGATTCAATAATAGAAAGAACGGGAAATGACATGGAGTTCAGAACAATCGGCTCCCCTACGGAATCTGCACTTTTGATTACGGGCATAAAAGCAGGATTCTTTAAAGAAGATATAAAATTTAAAAGAGTCCAAGAGATTCCATTCAATTCTGAAAGAAAAATGATGTCTGTATTATGCGAAATAAACAATGAAAAGATTATTTATTCCAAGGGGGCATTGGAGTATTTAATCAAAAAATGCAAATTCATTCAGAAAAATAAGAAAATTTATAAATTATCTGACTTAGAAAAAAAGAACATACTTAAATATAATAAGGGCATGGCTTCTACTTCATTAAGAACGATAGCCTTTGCCTATAAACAAGTGAACACATTTGCAAAAGATCATTTTGAAGAGGATTTAGTATTTCTTGGTTTCGCTGGAATGGAAGATCCTGCTCGTGAAGAGGTAAAAGAAGCAATTATTCAATGCCATAGTGCTGGAATTAAGGTTAATATGATAACTGGAGACAATAAAGAAACTGCCCTCTCCATTGCAAGAGAGATTGGATTGCATGGAAAAATAATGGAAGGAATTGAACTCGACAACCTGTCTGATGAAGAGTTAGCTAAAATAATAAACACAATAACTATCTTTGCAAGAGTTAAGCCTGAACACAAACTAAAGATAATAAAAGCATTAAAATCTAATGGAGAAATTGTTACAATGACGGGTGATGGCGTTAATGATGCTCCTGCATTAAAAGAAGCACATATTGGAATTGCTATGGGAAAAAACGGCACAGATGTATCCCGTTCAGTTGCAGATTTAACATTAAAGGATGATAATTTCAGCACGATAGTGTCAGCAATTAGTGAAGGCAGAACTATTTTTAAAAATATCCGAAAATTTTCCACATACCAGCTTTCTTGCAACCTTGCAGAACTATTAATCTTATTTATCGGAGTCCTATTATCTCCATTTTTAGGGTGGCAAACCCCCCTTTTAGTTGCTTTGCAGATTCTTTTTATGAATCTTGTAACAGATAATTTACCTGCAATTACCTTGGGATTAAATCCGCCATCAAATGATTCTATGACTGAACCCCCAAGAAAAAATTCAGAAATACTTAATAAAAAGTTATTCCTTCTGCTATTTTTTACAGGAAGTTTGCTTACATTACTTGTCCTATCTTCCTACTTCTTAGTGTTTAATATTTTAGGAGAGACTCATGAATATGCAAGATCTGTAGCTTTATTCTCCCTCATTGGCTTAGAAATAGTTTCTGCATTTAATTTCAGGTCATATAGAAAAGGAGTTTTGAACAGGGGGTTGATAGTTAATCCCTACTTAGTTTATGCCTCTGCAATATCTTTGATTGCTACATTTGTAATAATCTACTCCCCACTCAATAAGGTATTTGAAACAGTGCCATTAGGCATTGATGGGCTACTTGTAGTAATAGTTTTATCTTTATCTTTAGTAATCATTTTTGATTTGTTAAAATATATTAATAATAAGACGAAGTTTTTTGATTTAGAGCATATATAATGTAATGAACAACTAGAATTGTTCCTTAATACTTCTTCTTGGGGTTGAACGATGAACTTAAAAGGATTTTTAAAGTAATTAACATACCTTATGGAAATAAATTATTTCCTATTCGTGATTGAACCGAATTTTCAAAGGGTAATAACAACTTATGTTTTATTTTAGTACCCATAATTTTTTTATTAATTCCATCTTCTTCCTTTCATCAATCTTTAGAAAAATAATAAAGGCTATAATCAAACTCCCAAAAAAATTAAAAATTAAGTCCTGCATTGTATCAATCAATCCATGCTGCGCATTGGTTCCTATTGTTTGGTCCAATATAAATTCTCCGATTTCCCAAAAAGATCCAATCGCCATAGTAAAAATGATTATAAAAAATATCATTTGTCCTTTATTGAGATTTATATTTGAAAATTTCTCCCCAATCAATGCAGATGCAAAACCCAAAAGAGCAATGGTTGCAGAACCAACAAAATGCCCAAATTTATCGTAAAAGGGATAAAATAGTATGTACCATTCTCTTACCTGCCCCCCCATGTGGAGAAATAAAGAAAAAACTACTAAAAGATTAAGCCACCATGGGAGTGTGATTCTCCATTTTCTCTTTAAAATTAAAGGCAAAAAAGTAATAAAAAGTGCGATAATCCCTCCAAATACATCTAGATAATCCCTTTTAATAAAAGCCAAAACAATATATACCAAAATAACTGATTGCATGATATAGGCGAGCCAAATGCCTAATTTTTGTTTTTTCATTATTTAGTCCCCATATTTAATATTAGAACAAATAATTTATAATGTTTTCTAAAAACCCAACTAAAAATGACAATTTTTAAATACCTATTAAATTATATAATTAAAGATTAAGTTATAATGATTTAAATTGTGGATAACATGAAATTCAAAGTAAAATACCCCCGATTAATAATTTTTTTTATTACTATCCTCATTGCAATAGTGGTATTTCATGAGGGTCGAAATTACGTCCCATTTCACAATTTTCTAACCTCTTGGGGTTATTTTGGAACTTTTTTAGGCGGGTTATTTTATGCTTATGGTTTTACTGCCGCACCATCAACAGCAGTATTATTAGTTCTTGCAGAAGAACAAAATATTGTTTTAGCCGTTTTAATAGGCGGATTTGGTGCCTTATTAAGTGATTTAATTATTTTTAAATTTGTTAGATATTCATTTATTGGTGAAATTAAGGAATTAGAAAAAGAAAAGATAATTAAGTATTTTTCAAAAAAAGAAAAAACTTTATTTGGTCGTTACTATAAACATATATTCCCCACATTTGCAGGTTTTTTAATAGCCTCTCCATTACCTACTGAATTTGGCGTAACCATGATGGCAAATATAAAGACAATGTCTATTAAAAAATTCATGATAATTGCATATTTGTTACATAGTTTAGGGATACTTACAATTTTCGTGATAGGCAATCTAATATAGGCTTGAACTCACAACTTGAAATTTTTACCCTGTTTTTCTCTATGCTCATTTAGACTTAATTTGGATTGATGTTAATTGTAATTAAATTTTATTTAAAACAAAACGAAAACACATTTTTCATGTAATGGTGCTCCAGTCGATAAAATGTAATCCCGCCCACCTATACCCTGATCAAAAAATTCAACAAAACTTATCAGTTTAGTTTTGTTGTTCGGAGGAAGACTCTTTATCTTCTTCTTCCTTTTTTTTCTGTTCTTCTTTCTTCTTCTTTTCTTCTTCCGTTTCAGGAGTTGATTCCTGTTGCGAATTTTCTGCTTCTTCAGCAGTTTGTTGCTTTTGTTCTTCTTCTTCCATTTTAGTTCACCATTTGAAATAAAACATTAAATCTTTATATATCTTTTTATTTTTTTGAGATGCTCTGGTCTTATGAACCTATTGCTATCGCTTTCAAAAAAAATTTAGAGAAAAAAATACAGGATATATTAAAATGAAAAAATAATTTTTATTTAATGTACCCCCCTTTCTGAAGATTCCAAAGTTTTCTATACATACCTTCTTGCCTGATTAGTTCATTATGCCTTCCAATCTGAACGATTCTGCCTTTATCCATAACAACAATTAGATCAGCAAGCATAATTGTTGAAAGGCGGTGAGCAATCATTAATGTAGTTCTGCCTTCCATAAGCTTCTCTAATGCTTTCTGAATATCATGCTCTGTTTCCGAATCTAATGCAGAAGTTGCTTCATCGAGAACTAAAACTTTCTTATTGGCTAATAGAGCACGAGCTATGGACACTCTTTGTTTTTCTCCCCCAGATAATTTTACGCCACGCTCACCAACAATAGTCTTTTCTTGCTGGGGAAATCTTTTAACGACTTTATCTAATTGCGCAAATCTCATGGCACGCATTACTTCCTCATAAGTCGCATCAGGCTTTGAAAATTTAATATTGTTATATATGGTATCATCAAATAAAACACATTCCTGAGGAACAATGCTGAATGCTGACCTTAATGACTCTTGCTTGAACTTCTTGATATTCTTACCATCAATCAAGATTTCTCCGGACTGCACATCAAACAGACGATATAATAATTTAATCAAGGTAGATTTTCCACAACCTGACGGACCAACTAATGCAACGTTTTTCTCTTTAGGAATTTTCAAATTGAAATTTTTAAATAATTCTTTCTTTCTGTTATAGCCAAAGTAAACATTCTTGAAAGTTATCCCCCCTTCACGAACCTTCAACTTATCTGCTCCAGGCTCATCTTTAACCTCTTGCTCAATCTTGCCGTACTTGAACAGATCTTCAAAGTCAGCCATTGCCCGATAAAAATTCCTTATGCCCCAGACGAATCCGAATAAAGGACCCGCTAAATTTCCGTAGACTGTGTAAATGAAAACTAATGTGCCGATAGAGAGTTGATTGTCCAAAAACTTAAGTAAGGGCAGCCAAACTAAAAATAATGTCCCTAAACCCATTATACAAACTTGACCGGCATCTATCCATCTATGATAATCCCAATTTCTTATACCTGTAATAAGAGTATTCTCTGATAATTTGAAAAAAACACGCTTAATCTTGCTTTCTTTTCCAAAATATTTTATAGAATCAATATTTGTAAAGAAATCACTAATGTTTGCTTTCTCAGCATCTTCTGTTTGATTAGCGATAGCTATGGCATTCTGCTGCCTGAACTGAAAGAACACAGAATAGACAATAAATAAAAATACCGTTGTAAGAACAACCAAAGCCGAAAGCCAGTCAAAATAAGCTAACGAACCTACAACGATAACTAGCTGAAAAACAAGAGGCATAACATTAAACGCTATCACATCAGTAAGTCTCTCAATGCCCCCACTACCTCTGATTAATCTTGAAATCAATGAACCAGTCTTATGGCCGGTGTGAAAACTATGAGATAGGCTAAGGATGTGATTAAAATATTTCCTCTTTACATCAGCCATCATATGGGCATCTAAACGATTGATTAGATGAATCTCGGTCCATTTTGCAATAAATCTAATTACAAGGACACCTAAGAAAAAAAGAAGTATAAAAATTAAAACATTAACAAAATCTGCCTTTGCTAAATCTCCTGCTGAAAACGCCGTACCATCATCGATTACTCTCTTAAAAAGGTAATTTACAATAGTATAACTGGTCTCAACAATGAGGGTTGATGTTAGAAGGAAAAATATTATAAATTTATACCTAGAAAGAAGTCCAAAGTAGACTTTAAAATTGTACCTGTAATCGATTTCTTCTTTGTGATTTTGCATGCACCTTCCTCGCAATTAGTGTACGAATTATTTCTTGTGTTACTCATCTGTGTAATCAGGTTGACCCGAATCATGTGATGAAACAGCCTTCTAAATTGCTGTTAATTACGTCCTCATCGGGCAATTATTGTGCACTTTAGATTATTAGACAAGATTTTGGACTTTTTAAAGATTTTGGTAAAATTTGTATATTTCCAGTAGTAAAAATGAATAATTACACATTTTGCAGGAATAATTTTTTATGAAAAGCATTATATATATGTTTGATATACATAATTATGTGAAAATTGGTGGAAAAATATTGGAAGAGAAGGAAAAATTAGTGCGTATGTCTGAAATTGCTTTAATCTTGGATGAATATGATGAGATTTTTTCGGATTTTGATCCAAGACCCTATAATCAGAAAGGGTTATCTGATGATTTCATAACTGAATCTAAAAAGGCCGTAAGAGACCGAGAATTTGGTGTAGCTGAATTAAAATTACTATTGCCCCATAAGAAAAGAGATTCTTACCATGAATCAATTATTATTAAAAGGCTAAAGGAACATTTTAAAAAACACCACCAGATTCTTTCCATTGAACAAAGAGGAATATTAAAACAGGGTTGGATTTTCACAATCTCGGGAATATTCCTGATGTTTTTTGCAGTTTTTATTCTGTATGAATTCGGGGATAGCAGTCTGATAACGTCATTCATGATTGTGCTTCTTGAGCCAGGTGGATGGTTTCTCTTTTGGGAAGGGCTTGATCTTGTGATATTCGATTCTAAAAAAAAGAAGCCGGATTATAAATTCTATGAGACAATGTCTAAAGCGAAAGTATCTTTTATGGGCTACTAAAATTTATCCGCAAGAATAAAACCCATTGCTGCTGCGGTGACTATGCTGCCTGTTCTGCCGCTAACATCCCCTATAAAAAATAAATTATTGATTTCTGACTGGAAACAACTATCAAGTTTGGGCAAATATGCGTTGAATTTTATTTCTGGAGCGTACATCAGGGTATTATGCTCTTTGCACAAGCCTGGTGCGAGCTCTTCTAGTTTTTCCATTGCATCCCTTATACCGTAAAAAATCTCTCCAGTTAATACCTTAAATAGATTTCCTGGAGTGACATCTGTAAGTGTAGGTCTAATCCCCTTGTATCTAAATATCTCCTCTATTGTTGATCTATGGGGCCTTGGCTCCATAAATCGGGCAATAGTCTGTACCAAAGGCTTTTTTCCACCGGCATTAGAACATAAACCGGCAATAAGGGCGGCATAGTCATAAGTATCTGATTTTGGTTTTTCGAGTTCAATTGTACAAAGCAGTGCAAAATTGGTATTAATGGATTTGCGATTAGCTTCAGCGTGACCATTTACAGTTACAAACTTGTCACCCTGCTCCCTTACTACGAAACCACTGGGATTTGTACAAAATGTTCTCCAGAATCCGCATCTTATTTTTGGATCATATGTAACAGAGGTCAAATCTTCCATAACCTCATTTAGTGTTTCAACTCTTACACCAATATCAACGGGGGAAGGCAATAAACTCAATGAATATTTTTTTCCCAAAAATTTAAGAAATTCTTCGCCCCTTCTGCCTAAACCTAATAGAACATGCTTCGCTTTTATTTCGGATTTATCTTTAAGTACAACACCTAAACAAGAACCATTATCAAAAATGATATCGGCTATCTCTTTTCTTAAAATAATATTGACTGTCTGAGATTGAAGCCGGGCATACATATTCTTCATAACTTGAATTAGCTTATCAGATCCTATATGCTTCTGATCAATTAACATATAATCCAATCCTAATTTTCGAGCTTTTTTTGCCAATTCCTTTGCCCTTGGGTCGTCTGCTTTTGATTTTAATTCTATTGGGGCTCCACAATCAATAAAAAATTGATCGACCTTGTGGATATAATCGTAAGCTGTTTTTTCTTTATCTTCAATTGAATTTCCTTCTATTAAGTTTAAAAGATTTTTGCCAATATAGGGATTCAAATTAAGCTTACCGTCTGATTTTCCACCTGCCCCACCAAAGCCTGAATGAATATTGCATGGCTGGCAATTAGTGCACTTACTTCGGTCTACGGATGCATTTTTGCAGATACGATGGTCTATTGAAGAACCCTGATCTAATAAAATAACAGAATAACCTTTCTTTGATAACGAATCTGCTGCTGCAAGGCCAGAAGGACCTGCGCCAACAATTAAAAAATCTGCTTCTCCCATTCCTTTATGGCTAATATAACCGCATTTAATAAAGCTTTCCATCAAAATATTTTAAATCGTTAGATTTATATATCCTCTAATTATAATTTTTCTAATGTTTTTTAAAAACTGGTTCAAGAGAAAGAGACTGCCATTAATGGCCAGCAAATTGAATTTCAGCTACGGCCAGAATGAAGTACTAAGAGATGTAAACTTAACAATAAGAAACAACCAGATTGTTGCAATAGTTGGAAAATCGGGAGAAGGCAAATCCACATTCTTAAACCTGATTGTCGGAGCGCTTACTTCAAGCTTCAAGGGGAATATTTCTATTTTGGGATTTTCTAGGGCATTGTCAAAGGAAGATATAGGTTATGTACCGCAGGAACTTGCGATAATTCCTGATTTAAGCATAAGAAAGAATATAGAATTCTTTGGTGCGATAAATGGACTTACACTTAATAAAGCATTGAAAGCAGGAAAAGAATTAATGGAAATACTGCATTTAGATGTGGGGCTTACACGTTTGCCTTCAGAATTATCTGGCGGACAAAAAGTGAGGCTAAATATTTTAGTATCTTTCTTGCATGACCCTTCAATCTTAGTCCTTGATGAACCATTTGTAGGTTTAGACTACTCCAATAGAAAACTTTTATGGCACTTTTTGCAGCATCAAAAAAATAGGCACAAAACAATTATAATGACAACTCATGCTCTCGCCGAAGCTGAGCATCATGCAGATATGATTGTAATATTGCACAAGAGAAAAATTTATGCAAAGGGAAAAGTGGAAGAAATAAAAGAGAAATTAAAAATAAGATATGTCGCTGAGTTTAAATTCCATAACTTAGGCAAGAGCAAATTGGAGGAATTAAAAAAATACTGCACTGAACATGATATAACCATATTGGATAGCTTTGATAACTATCTAATGTTTGCACTAACAGGAGAAGGGCAGAAAAATTATTTGACAAAAAATTTTGAAAAACTCAAACTTGAATATGAAGAGATAGGATTCAGAGAGCCAAATTTAGATGAATTGTCATTGAAGGTGATTCAAGAATGATTGGAAGACTTTTCAGAATAGCCAGTACTTTTCCCATCGGGGTAATAGGTTTATTGAGAAAGGAGTATGATTTATTATTCACAAAAAAGAAATATTTATATTTATCAATTCTGCTGCCGATAATTTTAAGCATCATATATATCTATACCTTAACAGGCAATGGTGCAGTTTTAGATATTATGATATGTGATTATGACAACACAGCCTTAACAAAAGAAGCCTTGGATGGATTTGATGGATTTAATATTAATAAAAATTCTGATATTGACTGTGAAAGCACATTAAAAGAAGAAATACGAGATAGAAAATATCTTTTTGGGCTGGTAATAGAAAGGGGATTTACAGAGAGGCTGATTAATCTAAAACAGTCTGAGATTTTTATATATTATGATAATAGTAACCCTTCTGTTGCTTCGCTTGCAACATGGAAAATTGATTCGGCCTTGGGTCCAATAAAGAAAAGGCTTGTTTATTCATTGGTTGAAGAAGTTCAAGACAAAAGCACTTCTGCAAAAGACAAAACTGAAATAGCCCTTGGAATTTCAGAAGCGCTTGAGGGGGATATATTTAACAATCTAAAGATGAGCATAAAAGGAGTTGATCAGGATTTAGAAAGGATGCAAAGCCTTGATCCTGCTTTTGTGACTGCACCAATAATTTCAAATGCTAATGGGGTCTATGAAAAGTATAAAACATTAGATGTCGGGATAGCCCCCTTGTATGGAATGCTATCAATGTTTATGCTTTTAATGCTTTGTTCAACAGGCGTAATGTATGATCGGAAGATGAAACTATTTTTTAGAATAAGGGCAAGCAACTCATCGATGATAGGATACTTGCTTTCTAAAATAATGTTCTTTTTTGCTGTTGCGGTCGCACAATTTATTTTTATCCTCATAGTATTTTTTGCATTTGGCGCAAGATATGAGATAGGCTGGATATTATTATTAAAAGCATTACTTTTTGTTTCGCTTGTAAATACTTTGATTGGTGTGCTGATTGGACTAATTTCTGATTCAGAAGGCGTCGCAGTTCTTTTCAGCCTTATAATAACACTGCCATTACTTTTGCTTTCTGGAATGTTTTATCCAATAGAGTTTATGCCAAAGATTATGCAATTCTTTGCAAAGATTATGCCTCTTGATGCGGAAGTGCTTATGATAAAAAAAGCGCTGATATTCGGAGGAACTATGAACAATTTTTATTTCATTGCTCCTTTGGTTTTAGCTATAATATGCCTCTGGTTCTTAAGAAAAAAATAGAGAAAGCTATATATACTACTTAAATAGAGTTAAACCAAAATGGATGCTGAAACGATAGCAGATAAAGCCAGAAATGAAATAAGTGAATACTGCTATAAAGAATGCAATGCTTACTGCTGCAGAAAGGGTTATTTAGTGCTTGATGAAGCGCAGGCCAAATTGATTACATCAAATAAAATTGAAGATTTTGAAAAGAATAATTTTCTTAAAAGGATTAAAGACGGAAAATTTTCCTTGAACTTAGGAATGACCTGCCCTAAATTGAAAGATTTAAAGTGCACAATACATAAAGAAAATATAAGGCCTGAAGCCTGCAAGAATTTCCCTATTTTTATATTTGGAAAAATGGTTATATTCTCTTCAAGGTGTCCTGCTGTGAAAGAGGGAAAATTCTATGCCTATGAAAAAAGATTTATGCAGTTAGGGTACAATATCGGAAGAAGCGACCCCATACATGATTCTGACATGTACAAAATCATGGATTGATTTTATCAATCCGACTTTTTATCAATCAGACTAATAATGTAACGGGGATTATAGGTTGTAGATTTGTGGGAATAATGTTTACCCGGCAGTAACCCTGAATGCGATTCGCATGATCCAATGATTACAACATATGCTCCTCTTTTGTTTAATTCTTCTAAAAATTCAACCACTTTATTAGGTTTATTATTTCTAAAATTTGTATTTATTACTGCAAGATCAACGTTGTTTGAAAGAATATATTCTATCCCTCCGTCAATCTTATCCTCTATAGATAGAGAAATTAACGCCTTATCTTCTAAATCTTTTAGTCCGCTAACTAAAAAATTAAAAGCAGATTTTGTAAATTTGTCTAACCCTTCATGATTTTCTAATATTAATACTTTTTTTGCCATTTTTTTATCCTTTATTATTTGGATTTTATCATTTGTTATTTAAATGATTTATAAATGTTTCGATTTTTGTCTATTTTGGGTCACATCACCCCAAAATCAAGAAAATTTATAAATTATGGATCCATTTAATTAGATTTATGATAAATACCAATGAGATGAAAAAAGGGATATCCCCTTTAATTGCTACTATTCTGCTGATTGCTTTTGTAGTCATTATTGCCACCGGTATTTTTGTTTGGGGCGGAGAATTCAGCAAAGGAGTAATAACGGGCGTACAAGAGAAAGAAATTCAAATGAATGTCATGGCTCAGGGAGATATAAAAATATTAGGCTCTAAACTAATGTCCGGAAACAGGATAGAAGTGGAAATAGAAAATGTTGGCAGTATTACGGTCGGCAGTTTTACAGCTAGCATAACTGGAACTGACGGAAGTATAGCTGTTACAATAGCAGATTCATTGAATCCACTAAATATTAAAAAATATATCTTTGAATACGGGCAGAATATAGGCTCAATTATAGATATAAAGATTATACCCATTTATACTTATGACAGCAATGGTGTAATCTATAATCCTGGCTCTCAAACTAAGAGCGGGGGTTTTGTTCCGTTGCCTCCACCTAGCGGTTTACCTGGGGGGAGTTCAAATGGGGCTCCACAGAGCGCTACAATCCAAACAGTTGATTGCACCTCAAATGATGAATGCGCAGATGATGAGATATGTGCAAGTGAAATATGTTTAAAAGTAGCCTGTTTCTCCGATTATGAATGCGGAGCAGGCGAGCTATGCAAAAGTTCAGGGACTGAAATGGCTTACTGCGGATGTGATGATAATACAATAAGAAATTGTGGCATGGATTTAGGTGCATGCGAGTATGGATCGCAAACCTGCTTCTCAGATAAATGGAGCACCTGTGATAAGGCAATTAATCCCGTGACTGAAGAATGCGATGATGGTCTTGATAATGACTGCGATGGATATGTTGATGAAGGCTGTGCTTGTGCAACAAATGGAGAAAGTGAATCGGCAGAAGAAAAATGTTGCGCTGGATTAGAGTCTATTGATTTTTCTGAAATAACTGCTAATGGAGATTGTGATAATCCAAAGCCCGCAGACTGTGATATAATAGGCAGCGTGGGAACATGCAAATCGGTGGTAGTTGCAACACTTTATTATTACAATGCTGAAAATAATGCATGCGACCTTGTTGAATGGGCCAATTGTGCAGATGGGGTTCTGCCTCCATTTGAAACAGTTGATGAATGTGAGCAAAGCTGTATAAAGAAAACTTGCCTTAATTGTGGCGATAACTATTGTGGTCCAGGAGAAAATTCCTGTAATTGTGCGGATGATTGCCAAAACATTGATTATAGCTGTAATACGAATGCAGATTGCAAAGTGGCTGCTACGAGTTGTAGCTGTTGTGGGGAAAGATTTGGCTGTGTTAATGTTGAACAAGGTCCGATAATTGCTGAATGCAACCCATTGATACGGTGCATGATGATGTGCCCTATGCCTCCAACGTGCGCCTGTGTGGGAAATACCTGCGAGGCAGTGAGAGAAAATTTGTTAAACGAAGAAATAATACGATTAAGATAGATTTCTTTTTTTATTTTTATATTTTTTACCGAAAGTTATTTAAACTCAGAATAATGCCTCGAGATAAATGATATATAAACCATATAATTCACTGAGTGAAATTATAACAAATGAGCTGGATAAGAGGCAATTTGAATTTTCTGGGGATTTAAAGACTGATAAGGGAGTTGTTGCGCTATACAGTGGGAACTCTATCCTTAGAAGATCTGACCTTGTGTTGGATGTAAGGGCAATTAAAATGATGGATCATTGGCTTTTCAAAGCGGATAAAAGATTCTACGCAAATAGAATCCATTTTGCCCTAAGTCCTGTGCAAAAAATGCAGATTCCCTTTGCTTTTAATTTTACTAATGAAAAAAAATTTATTGATGGGGAACATGATGGACAAACACTTTATGTGACAGTAATGGAAGAAGGGATATTAAAACCAAGAAAAGAGCTTGTGATTAAATATTTCAGGTGCAGGCAAGAACCTTTTGTTACATTTATTATGGCAAAAAATCTAATTTATATTTATGACCGAAAGGGATATGAACTCTTTGCTGAGGGATTTAATAAATATGATATTGAAGCATTTGGCCTCTCAAAGGTTGAAAAATTAACATTAATATGATTATAAAAAAAATTGAGGATATAAGCGATTTTTTTCTGTTTTAGACTTTTTTTGTATGAGAGATTGCAGACAAGAAAATTATAATTCAATAACATAAGCAGCAAATAAAATAATAAAAAAAATATTTTAATCCTACTAAAATCATTCTATGGGCCAAAAACGAATTAAATAATGCATTTCATAGAGAGGTGTTTTAACTGTTAACCTAGCGTTAACTTGCGGTTAACCTTATAATTTCAAAACATTTATAAATACTAACTTATATGTATTTTATTATACTAAAGAGGTGAAATTGTGGCGGAAAAACCAAGTGAGTCGTTCTTGAAGACCGAGGCTGAAAGATTGGAGAATGAAGCTGAGGGGATTTCTAACAAGCACAATCAGTTAAAATCGCTTAACAAAGCTGTTTCTGATAAGATGCATACGTTAAACGCCAAAGCCACAGAGATTGAAAAGAAATTACACGAAGTAAAACGTAGAGAAAGAGAAATGCTCGATAAAGAGATTCGTCTAACAAAAGAGAAAGAAACTCTTGATGAAGAAATAAAAAAATTTCATAAATTCAAGGAAGATTACCAGCCTTTAATGAAGCGCCTTGATGCAAGAGAACTGGAAGTGAGAGAAATAACGGCTAAATTAAAAAAGAAAGAATCTGATATTAATAATTATGCGAAAACACTTGAAGATAAAGAAAAACATATTGCTTCTGTTAAGAGAATTTTTGAATCTAGAGATAGGATGTTAGATCAAAGAGAAAAGGAATTGTATGACAGAAAAAATGAACTTGAAGATTATAAGCAAAAAAATAAACATGTAAAGAAGATTGGGGAATATTTCAACAGAAAATTAAAAGAATTGAGAAAAATTAACAATGATTTAACAACTAAGGAAGAAGATCTTGATAAAAAATCTAAAATTATAATTGAATCTGAAGAAAAAATAAAGAAAGCAGAATCTGTGGAAAAGAAATTTTTAGCAAGGGATGCTATGCTTGATGAGCGCGAAAAAGAAGTACAAAGAAGAGAATCTGAATTTGCAGAGATGAAAGCAAGAGTCAAACACATTGAAAGAAAAGAGATATATGTAAACTCTCAGAGTAAGAAGCTCAATAAGCTAGATGCAGAGATTAAAGAAAAAATAATTAAAATAAATGCCGACAGAAATTCACTTGACAAGGAATTGAAGAAGGCAAAAACTAAAACAGCGATAAATGAAAAGAAAGAAAAAGAACTTGTAAGCAGAGAACTTCAGATCAAGAGTCAAACGGACTTCATAAAAGATAAAGAAATTGAAGTTAATGCTATGATTAAAAGCGTTGAAGAGCGCATTGCAAAGGATAAAAAGCAAGAAGAAGGACTTAAAAAACTAAGAGAGAAGCTTGTCCAGCAGCAGGGAGAAGTGCTTTCAAATACCGCTGCGCTTGAAAAGAAAAAAATTGTTGTAAATAATGATATAACTGAGTTGAAATCGTTGAATCGAGAATCAATGGAGCTGAAAAAACAGATTGAGCTTAAGCGAAAAGAGATTGCTGACATAAAATCAAAAAATGATATCAAACTCAGGCAAATAACTGATATGAACCATGATATAGTTCTTGCGAAGAAGAACTTAGAACTGAAAGAAAGAGAAATTCAAGAACAGCTATTAAGTCTGAATAATGAGAGCTCTTTGATGGATAGAGCCAAGGCGGCCTTCATGAAAGAAAAGAAAAATGCAGGTCCTGCACTTGAGAGATTGCGTGTTGAAAAAATAGAAATGTTAAAATTTAAACACCAACTTGATGTTATGCATGCGGAAATGCAGAAAAAAGAAGAGCATGTTTCAAGATTCGAAAGAGAATTAAAGACAAAGGCCGATGCGCTTCAGGAACAATCTAGACTATTTAATGAAATGCGCGCTGAAAGAGCTGCTGAAGATAAGAAGTTTGAAGAA
Organism: Candidatus Woesearchaeota archaeon; assembly: GCA_018303545.1. Classification (GTDB taxonomy): domain Archaea; phylum Nanobdellota; class Nanobdellia; order SCGC-AAA011-G17; family JAGVXY01; genus JAGVXY01. The sequence goes on from JAGVXY010000016.1 coordinate 20,100, forward strand.
CGTATGGTCAATCTTGCTGAAAGGGAAAACGTGCTGAAGCAACAAGAAGATGAAATAAAATTGCTGAATGCTCGGGTTCTTGTGCAAGAAGCGAAAATGAAAGGCTATTCCAATATTGATATACGCGCCATGTTTGCGGATAAAGGCTGGCCTGTAGAATGGATTGATCAGATTTTAGAATGAATTTTTCTTGCAATCATTAACTCTTCATTTGCTTTTATGATTAAAACTGCAGGTTTCTTTGATAAAATTGTTTTATTTTTTGCATTTGCTTTTTTATTTATTTTTATACCTAAAGATTTACATATTCTGCTACGAACAAATGGATTGTACTCTCCTATGCCCCCCGAGATGACCAATGCGTCCAAACCCTGAAGAAGCTCACGATAAGCACCTATATATTCTTCCAATTTATATAAATACATTTTTAATCCTAAACTGGCATTCTTATCGCCTTTCATAGACTTTTTAACTACGAGCCGAAAATCTGAATTTCCTGTCAACCCCTTGAGACCTGAATTTTTGTTAAGCAAAAGCATGACTTGTGCTATGGACTTGTGCTCTTTCTTCATTATGTATTCTATTATTTCTGGATCTATATCCCCTGAGCGAGTACCCATCATTAATCCTTGCAAGGGCGTAAATCCCATTGAAGTATCAATACTTTTACCTTCTTTTATTGCAGTAACTGATGAACCATTCCCCAAATGGCAGGTAATAACCTTTTTCAATTTTCTCCCCAATATCCTGCAAGCTTCCTCATACATATACTGATGATTTGTACCATGAAATCCATATTTCCTTATCTTATACTTTCGATAATATTTCAAAGGTATCCCATAAAGAAAGGCCTCTTTAGGGATAGTTTGATGGAAAGCAGTATCAAAAACTGCAAACTGCTTAACTTTTGGCAAAAGCTTTTTGCATGCCATAATGCCTGACAAATTTGATGGATTGTGTAATGGGGCAAGAGAACTAAATTTGCGAATTGAATCTATCACGTTTTTATTGATTAAAGTGGGCTTATAGAATTTATCTCCCCCATGCACAACGCGGTGGCCTACTGCATTTATCTCGGATAAAGAACCGAGGATGTCTGATTTTAAATAATCAAATACTAATTTCAATGCAGCCGTGGGATCATTGACTTTTGCCTTAGTACGATGCCCGTTAAAAATAAATGAAGAATTTTTTAGACCAATCTCTTCAATTAAACCATGAGCGAGAACTTGCTCCTTATCAAAAAGCTTAAACTTAACAGAGCTGCTACCTGTATTAAGAACTAGAATCTTCATTTTCACCTGCTTGAGAAACAACTACAGCAACAATATCTACAATCTCTTCAACAGTAGCGCCGCGACTTAAATCGCTAACTGGTTTATTCATGTTCTGCAGAATGGGCCCTATAGCTTTTGCACCGCCGAGATATTCTGCTATTTTGTAACCAATGTTTCCTGAATTCAAATCCGGAAAAATAAAAACATTCGCTTCGCCCCCTAAAGGAGAATCTTTGCATTTTGCCTTCGCTACATCAGGGGAAATTGCTGCATCGAACTGCAGTTCACCATCAATAGGAAAATTCGGACGCTTCTGTTTGACTAATTTAAAAGCAGCCCTTATCTTTTCTAAATTGTCATCTTCAGCACTGCCTTTTGTGGAATAAGAAAGGAATGCAACACGAGGATTGATTCCTAAATTGGCTGCTGATCTCGCACTATGGATTGCAATTGCAGCTAATTGCTTTTCATCTGGATTGGCGACTAAGCCGCAATCAGCAAAAATATAATTTCCCTGCTTGTGAATCATCAGAAAGAATGAGGATGCAAAATGATCTTTTGCACCAATAAGCTGCAATGCAGGCCTTATTGCATCGGCAGTAGACATTGTGCAACCACAGACCATGCCATCTGCATCACCCATCTTGACCATCATTGCACCTAAGTATGCTGGTTGTTTGATTAGTTCTATCGCCTGGTTTAACGTCATGCCTTTATTTTTTCTAATCTCATACATTTCTCTCGCATAAGATAATGTATCATGCGCATTTTTAGAATCAATAACTTCGGCGCCAGGAATTTGACGAGATATTTTTTCAGGATTGCCGATGAGAATTGGAACGGCTAAGCCTCTGCTTTTTATCAGCTTAGCGGCCTTAATAATCCGAGGGTCATCTCCCTCTGGTAAGATTATCTTTTTTCTGAATTCCTTTGCTTTTTCATATATTTCTTTTAATATATCTGCCAAAAAGGTCACCTCTTTATCTGTTAAGCTATTATAATATAAAATTATTTATTAAACTTTCTTTTTTCCTTCTAAACAAATAAGACATTTTGGATTCTTTTTAGGTTTGATATGCTCTATCTTCTGCTTCCAAATGTCCAAAATAACCAGGTCTTTGCTTGGCTCCTGTTTTGTTAGAATTTTCAAAGCCTCGGTGACCATAAATGCAACGGTGGAATGATTTATTGAACTTATAATCCCTGCAGTATCTGCTGTGGGCATATTCTCCATCTCTGAAAAAATGCATTTCAAACAATAGTTGAATTTTGGCAGAATATTCATTGTCATCCCTTTGGAACCTAGAACTGCACAAAAAATCCAAGGAATATTATTCTTTACACAATATTCATTTATTAAAAATCTAGTTTTGAAATTATCTGTGCAATCCAATACTAAATCTGAATTGCTTAAAAGATGCAAATTCTTTTCTTCAAGACGCTCAATAAATGCCGTGATTTTAACTTTGGAATTAATTTCTTTCAGCTCACGTTCTGCAACAACTGCCTTGAGATGGCCTACATCCTTTTCCTTAAAAAGGCTCTGTCTCTGAAGATTATCCAAAACAATTTTGTCATTGTCTATTATTATTAATTCACCAATGCCTGCTCTTGTGAGAAGCTCTGAGGCTATAGAACCATTTGCCCCGCAACCAACGAGAACTACTTTGCTTTTTATCAAAAACTTCTGACCCCTTTCGCCTATACGCTCAAAGATAATCTGCTTAATGTAACGTTCCATCTGTTATAGATAAATTGGAAAAGTTTAAAAGGTTTTTTGTTTAATGTTACAAATAATGAAAAGGATAGATTTGCTGATAAAAAAGATAAAAGATTATAATCCGGAACTTGATACGGCTAAATTGCTTAGGGCTTATGAATTTGCAGAAGAAAAATATAAAGGCCTAAAAAGACTATCTGAAGAATCATACCTGGATCATGTATTAGATGTAGCCGATAAGCTGGCAGATTTTAAGGTTGATGAAAGGACAATAATTGCTGGATTGTTGCACGATATTCTAGACAAAGCCGGTGCTGATCCAAAAAAAGTAGAAGAGGAATTTGGAGAAGAGATACTCACACTAGTCCAAGGATTCCTTAAGATTACTGAATTACGAAACAAAAGCAAGGAAGAACAGCAAGCAGAAAATATCAGAAAAATGATTTTGGCGTCAATAAAAGATCTAAGAATTATCTTCATAAAACTTGTAAATAAATATTTTAATCTAAAGTTTTTAGAGTACCTCAAAGATGAAAGCGAAAGAAAAAGGATAGCAAAAGAAGCATTGGAGATATATGCTCCTTTGGCCTATAGGCTGGGGATGTATTCATTAAAGGCAGAGATGGAAGATTTAGCATTCAAGCATTTGATGCCGGAAGAGTATGAAAATATTGACGAGAAAATAAAAGAAGCGAGAAAAGATCGAGAAAAAGAAATACAAAAAATAATTTCTATGCTTAAAGATGAATTCAAAACAAAAGGGCTTGATTTTGAGATTACTGGAAGAAGTAAGCATTATTATAGTATATATACAAAGATGCATAAAAAAAATTTAACTTTTACAGGTATATTTGATTTTGTTGCATTGAGGATATTCACAAATACCGTAAAGGAATGCTATGAGGTATTAGGATTACTACATGAGATATGGACGCCGATACCAAAAGAGTTTGATGATTACATCGCAAATCCCAAGCTTAACCTGTATCAGTCCCTGCATACGGCAGTAATTGGTCCTGAAGGAAAACCAATAGAATTCCAGATAAGGACCAAAGGTATGCATGAAATAGCCGAGGGAGGAGTTGCCGCGCACTGGAAATACAAGGGGGTAGAAGGGGATAAGACTTTTGATCAGAAATTAAATTGGTTAAAACAGATGATTGAATTCGCAAATGAGAACAAATCGGCAAAGGAATTTATGGATGATTTTAAATCTGGATTATTTGAAGATGAAATATTTGTGTTTACCCCAAAGGGGCGGGTTGTCCAATTGCCTAAAGGATCCACTACGGTGGATTTTGCTTATGCGGTCCATACAGATATTGGAAGCCATGCCATAGGCGCAAAGATCAACGGCAAATTTCTCCCCTTAAAATCAGAATTAGCAAGCGGGGATGTTGTAGAAATACTTACCGCCAAAATACATACTCCCAGCAGAGAATGGCTTAAGTTTGCTACAACTAGTAAAGCAAAAGCTAAAATAAGACAGGCTATAGAATTTTTACAAAAAATACCTGCTAAGAGTTTTATCAAAAAAAATGAAGAAGAACAGAAAGAACTAGAAGAGTCATTAATTGAGGCCCCGGGAATGCCTGGTATGAAAATAAAACTTTCTAAATGCTGCCAACCTTCGCCAGGATGTGAACTTGAGGGTTATTTGCTTAAGAAGAACCAAATTTCAGTGCACTTGAAAGGATGCAAAACAACCATCAAATTAAAAAAGTTTAAAGCAAAGAAAGCCAATGTGAATTGGAATGTAAATGTTTCCGGCATTATAAATGTGCATGTGCTTGCCTTGGATAGAGCAGGGCTGTTTGCAGATATATTCAATACGGTAAAGGCAACCGGAACTACAATAAATTCAGCAAAGGCCAAAAACGCCATGAATGATCTTGCGAAATGCACGTTCAGTTTAGACATAAGGAACTTAGGGCATTTGGAAGATTTAGTGAAAAGAATCAAGAAACTTAAGGGTATAAAACGAGTTTACATTTCACTAATTTAATGCCTACCCATTAATCTGTTTATTATCCAACCTATTGCTACAATAATGAGGATAATAGGCCACCATGGGATATTAAAAGTGACATAACCTAAATCATTTAAAAGCCAAAATATACCAACTGCTAATAGTATAACCCCTAATGTTGGAAATCTTGTACTTGAAGGGGTATACATCATTTTAACCATTTTATAATATTATATTTATTTATTAATAAACTTTATGGAACAAGATACTAACTTCTTAGTGATTTCACAATTCTATTATAATAATACTTATAAATTTCACCAGCATACTAATATATTGGGTAGGCAGATTACTTAAGATTACAGTGGTGGGGCAAATTTCAGCTGGATAAATGTTCAGCAAGAGATGGCAGTGTTGCCGGTGATTTCTAGAAGCGAAGTTAATTACAATCATAGGGGAGTGAAGGGCTCGTTGATTTGAAGCTCAGGAGCCCAGCACTCGATATATGAAATCCGTAAGGATTCCATAACCAGATAATAAGGAAGAACTTATTAAAAAAGATTTTGGTTGTGGAATTCTAATTACGGATAACAAGGGGGAGGCAAGATGGAATCCGTACAAAGTGTGTTTGGAACAATGTTTAATGACGCATTAGCTAACACAGAACAGAAAGGGATACAAGACGTACAAGGGCAGGCAAACATAAAGATAATCGGCTGTGGCGGAGCTGGAAATAATATGGTTTCTTGGCTCTTCAGAAAAGGGGTGCAGGGAGCACACATCATAGCACTGAATACTGATAAGCAGCACTTGGATATCAGTGAAGCAGATATGAAATTGCTGATTGGAAAAAATCTGACTAAAGGTTTAGGATGCGGAGGCTATCCAGATAAAGGAAAAGAATCAGCAAAAGAAAGCGTCCATGAAATTCGCGAGGCGTTGAAAGAAATCGATATGGCATTTATCTGCGCTGGACTTGGAGGCGGAACAGGAACTGGTTCTGCACCTATAGTTGCACAATTAGCCAAAGAGAAAGGTGCCATTGTGATAGGTGCTGTGACATTGCCGTTCAAAATGGAAAGAGCCCGAATGGATAAAGCAGAATTCGGACTTGAAGAGTTACGCAAGGTCTGCGATACGGTAATTATAATCGACAATAATAGATTAGTTGAGATTGCCGGAGATTTACCTATACAGCAGGCTTTTGCCGTTGCGAATGAAATTGTTTCTACAATGATAAAAGGGATAGTAGAAATAATTGCTGTGCCTAGCTTAGTCAATCTAGATTATGCGGACGTAAAGGCAATAATGTCAAACGGCGACTTGTCAGCTATCGGCATCGGAGAATCTGATACGCAAAACAGATGCGATGAAGCCGTGAATAGAGCGCTGAGTAATCCTTTGCTTGAAATAAGCTATGATGGAGCGAACGGCGCCTTAATACATGTGACTGGCGGGGATGATATGAAACTGGATGAAGTTGAAAAGATAGGGAATATGATCACTGAAGCTTTAGATGTGGATGCAAATGTCATCTGGGGCGCAAGGATTTCCGATAATATGCACGGCAAGATTAGAGTGATGACAATCATCACTGGGGTGAGTTCACCGTACATAACCGGAAGGGCAGACGTAAGAAAAAAAGAGAAACGAAATGTCTCATTTGATGAGGAATTTGGAATAGACCGAATCAGATAAGGCTTAATTTAAGGGGGTGTAAAAATGAGGAGTGGAGAATATATGGTCGTATGGAATGCTATAACGGAAATGCCTAAAAGAGGTTTGCTTTCATGGTTTGGATCTCGAAGATACAAGGCAAAACCTATTGTGCACAGGTATGAAACTGAAGAGATAGCAAAGTATGGCTACGAGATGTTAAGAGCACGAGGCTGTCATAAGCCTATGTTGCTTAGGGTGATAAGAGAATAATCATGCGTGAAGGAAAATTCCTCCTTTCCCTGCCTTAGATTATTTCCTCTTTAAGGCTGAGGCAGGATTTATATTTAAAAAATGGACAAAGAAAAAGAGATGCTGGAAATGGAACTTGTTAACTGCAACGAGAACATAAGATTCTATGAAAAGCAGATAGAATCAATGAAAGAAAAAATAAAAAAATTAGAAATAAAACTTGAGTGAATCCCGTTGCTTTGCTTCTGGAGAGACGGTAATAGCATTTATGGATTAATTTGCAAAAGGTATATAAGTTTGTGTTAATTTAGTAAAAGGCATATGATTTCGGGAGAAGATGTTTATTGGGAAAAAGAATATAAACGGTACTTGGCCGAAGTTAAATTGAGGTCAATATTTTCCTTTGATGATTATAGTCCTGCTAAATCTTACTCACAAAGAGCAATTTTAAATAGAATAATTTACCCTATTTTAAGTAAAACCAAAAAAACTTGTCTTGAACTTGGATCTGGTTCGGGATTTATACTTTCTCTTTTATCTAAAATGCAAATTAGGTGCGTTGGAGTAGATAATTCTGAAAAAGCAATTGAATTTTCAAAATATATCTGCCAACAAAGAAGAACACAGGTAACCTTAATAAATGAAAATATTTTTAATTTTGTTTCTAAAGAAAAATTTTCACTGGTATTTAATTCGGGGGTAATTGAGCATTTTAAATTTGACCAGCAAGACTTACTGATTAAGAAAATGGTATCCTTATCTAACAAATATATTCTTGTATGCATTCCAAATAATAACTCCCCACTTTATTTGGACTTTATTGATTATGTTAAGAAAAAAGGTAATTTTTATAATGTTAAGGAGTATCCTGTAAATATGGAAAAACTATTCAGAAAAAATAAAGTACGACTTATTCTTAAAGATGGATTCCATATATTTAATTCGAAAAAGTGTTATTTAAACCATAGAAGAAAGAAAATATTCAAATTTTATCGCACATTAAGCATAAGATTAGGAAAGATTTACCTAAACGGGGAGAATTTTTTCAGTAAAGATTATAATAAAAAAGACATTAAATTGATGACTTTGCTTGAAAATATCGCAACTCCGGAGGAAAGATTTAAATTTGGATTTATGCGATTATACTTGGGGGTAATTGAATCAAAATGACATTTTACGAAGGATTAATATTTGATATAGGCGATGTAATTATAAAAGGAACTAAGGGAATAGAATGCAAATTAAATTTGAATGGTCTTTCTTCATCGTGGTTTGAAACAATTTTTGTGCATCACTTGAATAGATTCTTTGTTGCACAATATTCCGAAGAAGAATTTTTATTTACTATTCAGTACAGTTTAAATCTGTGCGAAGATACCTCTTCTTTGAAATTAATTTTTAGATCCTATTTTACTGAAATTGAAAATATGATTCACTTGGTATCAAATATAAATGCCTTTTATCCCGTTTACCTATTCTCAGATCATTCCCCTGCTTGGATTTCATATCTTGACAAGGAATATTATTTGGATAAAATTGCGTCATCTAGGGACTTTTCGTATGAAAGAGGATTTTTAAAGAATTCGATTGAGGCATATCAACATCTAATTACTAAGTATAATATTAGCCATCCGAGTAAATGGCTTTTTATTGATGACTCTAAAAGGAATTGCAACATTGCTGAATCGTTTGGTTTTGAAACCATTGAATTTAAAACCCAAACGGAACTGTCTAATGAGTTCCAAATAAAAGGGTTATTTAAATGAAAGCAACTTAGCAAGCTCTTTTAATTCTTTTTTATCTGCCTCAGGTCCCTCTAGGGTTGTAACGTACCCTTCATAATTTTTGAAATATACCCTTTCTTTTGCCCATACGTTCGTTTGATAAGCCAACTTGCCATGAAGAGGGTATAGTTTTGCATGCAAATGATTTATTCCTGTTCCCTCAAAAACCAAGGCACACCTTGCAACATTTAATTTTTTATCCAGCTGTTTTCCAATCTTTTTCACTATTTTAAGAAACCTACAGTACGACTCATCATCTTGGTTAAAGATATAACTATCAGTGTGCTTTTTTGGTATAACTACCGTTAGTCCTTTCATGTTGGGAAAAGGAGTCAAAAACGCCATAAACTCCTCATCTTCATATATTGGATAGGATTCTATCTCTCCTTTAACTATTTTGCAGAAAATGCAGTTTTCCATGTTTATTTCCTCCAGTGTAATCTTTAATGTTTGGATTATTTTTATCTGTGGGCCTAAATAATATCAATTCTGGAACTAATATATAATCTTTATCATTTGACTGAGAGATTATATCGTCTATGCAATGGCCAAGATATGTTCCACCAATAAATGATTTATTTAAATAAAACGATTTTTTGTCTAAGAAAATTCCAGTTTTATGTTCTGTAAATCTAATATCTATTATTTTTGCATTTTTCCATAACTTACCGGGTGGAGGTAGCGTCACTGTAATGGATGCGTGGTACAAACATTTATCGAAAAAGAATTAGATAGTCAACTAACGGATCAACTTGGGGCAGAATTATCCGTCGGAGCCAAAAAAGCCATCGGAAGAAATAATATTCCCGCTATGATCTTATATAAGAAAGAAACGTCATTCTTCTCGATGAATACATAGATGAAATACAGGCTGAGAAAATATATCAGGACGTCTAGAACCCCCAACAGCGCCCAAGTGAACATGCCTAGAGGACTATTGTCAATTGCGACCCACGTAAATAGATCGAGAAAACACCACATAGAAAAC
>JAGVXY010000024.1 GCA_018303545.1 Candidatus Woesearchaeota archaeon
CCATATTTTGCCTTAAGTGGCTCTAAAATCCAAAGGAGATTATTCATTGATAAACTTATCAGACTACTGCTGTCAAATACCAAAGATTTCATATTTTAAATAACCTCTTTGCAACATTTAATCTTTCTTTTGTGGTTTTTGTCCGGATATTTTCTTTATCATAAACCATTGTATGGCCTAAATAATCCATGAGTTCCCATTTTGAAATACCCAAAAGCTGAGAGACAATACCAAAACTTAAACCATGCTCTGTGATTCTCGAACCTTTTTTTATTCTTGCCTGTTGCATTATTTCGGTGGCATAGTGCACAAATTTTGTTTCATATTTTTTAATATAGCCAAACAATTCATGGATAATCTTGCGATATTTTTTTTCATCATTATTTTCAAGATATTTTGCTGCTTCTCTAATTTTAATAACCATCTTTTCAGCAATAGGAAATGTGCATTCAGATCCGTCCTTTTTTGCACGCTCACATATCTTCGCAATGGAATAAATTAAAATCGCTATAGAAATCGAATCTTCATCCTGAAATGTTGCAGAGTTATGAAGCGTATGATCACTAATTGTCTTTAAATCTTCAATGTGATTTGCATCAATTGCCAGAGCGGCATCCTGCAATATCACAAGAATATCTGCTTTTATTTTTTCTTCCAAGGAACCACCTCTAAGTTTAATAGGTCTTATTGGTATTTAAATTTTATCATATCCCCAATTTTTACTTCTGAGGCTCTGCCTTTTTTTGCTTCTATGAGGTATTTGAATGGTTTTTTAGGCATTATATATATCCTGAATGGTCTGACGTTTGGAATTATCTCAACAACATGGAAAGATTTGTCCAAAATAATCATATCGATGGAGAAAAAAACAAAAAGCATATGCAATGCCCTCGACTGCTCATTATTAAATTCAAAAAAAAGACATTGGTCTTTACCCAATGATTTAGAGAACATAAGTCCGCGAGCCTGTGAAAACAGAGTTTTACAAACTTTTACATTCATAATATACTTTTTTCCGTTCAAAATCAGCATATATTGAATATCTCTTAATAGATTATAAAAATTTATCCAAAAATATTATAAACTCCCTTTATTTGTGTAACGGTAATGAAGAAATATATTGTACTATTTATTTTTCTTATGCTTTTTAATGTTGCATATGCCATTGAAGACGTGTCTTATTCTGAATACGCAGACATTTCTTTAAAGGTAGACTCCAGTTTTAATCTGGGACGGCAAAAAAACACAGATATAGAATATATTATTGCAAACCTTTCTTTTGTGCCCGTTGAATATGCCACGCAAAATATACTTGAAATGGATACATTTGCCATACCTTCTGCAGAGATTCAAGTGTCCGATTCTTACATTTCATACCGCTGGGGTGATATAGCAGAATCAAAAGGGTATTTTGGACTGAATGCAAAAGTAAGAACAACTTATTATCTGCCATTAATAAGCAAAAAAGTTGAATTTCCGATAAAAGAATCTTATCCTGGATATGACTTGTACACTGAATCTACTGAATATATAGATATAAATGAAGAAATAATCAATATTGCTACAAATCTCAGCGCAGGAGAAACGGATTTGTTCGTTGTTGCTACGGATATTGCTAGATGGGTTAAAGAAAACATAAGGTATGAAATCAGTGATGAGACAATGAATAATGTCTTGAAATCAAGTTATGTAATATCAACAAAAAGAGGTGTATGTGATGAAATTTCAAATGTTTTTATATCCCTGATGCGTTCAATTAAGGTGCCTGCCAGATTTGTATCTGGTGTTGTATATTCTGATCAAAGATTCACCTTTGGAAACCATGGCTGGGCGGAAATCTACTTTCCTGAATATGGGTGGGTGCCTTTTGATGTTACTTTTGGACAGTTTGGATATCTTGATCCAAGTCATTTGAAATTCAAAGAAACCAAGGATTCAGGAGAATCAGCACTCCATTACAGCTGGAAAAGCTATAAACTCAATCTATCTACAAATGAAATTAATGTCAAAACAGGACTTATTGAAAAAGGAAATATAATAAAACCCCTCGTGGATGTGAGCGTAACTCCTCTTTTTGATCGTGTTGGATTTGGTAGCTATGTTCCAATAAGGGTGACATTAAGAAATACAGATTCCATCTATGTACCTTTAAGCGTTTTTGCAACTGTCGCGCCAGAAATAATGGATGGCACAATTAAATATGTGATAATGAAACCAAATGAGATTAAGGATATTTTCTATCTCGTTAGGGTTTCATCTGATTTGGATAAGGGATATATTTACACTTCGGGAATAGTAATCAATACTTCCCGAGGAGGATCTGCTTCAACTAAATTAGAATATGCCTCGCATTTTAATACTATATCTAATGATTATGCACTTGATAGGATAAATGAAAATCTGAAAAGGGAGAACAAAGAATATTTTACCGATTTAAAGCTAGATTGTACAGCCGATAGAGAGATTTATTATTCAAGCGATTATGAACGAATAAGCTGTAAAATTATGAATATAGGCACAAAAAATTTAGATGACCTTCATATATGCATAGAAAATACTTGCGAAAATAAACGGCTTACTATAGGCAAATCTGTAATTATCGAAGCTAGTATAACCCCGATGAAATCAGTGCTTGTAACTGCGGACACAGAGAACAACAGCATAAAAACCTATGTCAATGCTGAAGTAATTAATACCCCTATTGTTATGATAATGAATTTCACCCCGATGAAAATTGATTATAACAGTTATGGTCAATTTAATTTTACAGTCCTAGCTTCCGAAGATGCACAGGAAATCATTGTTAAATTGCCTAAAAGCGATGAAGTTGTGGGTATAAGGCCTGATAGAAAATCTATTTTAAGTGAAAAGGGCCATTCATTTAATTATTTTGGGACAGATTATGCAAATGGCAAAGTCATTATAGAATTGATTTTCAAAGACAAAGCAGGAAAAGAATACACCCAAAGGGAAATTATCGAAATTGATGTAGCTAATTTACCTTGGTACTGGAGAACATGGATTTTCGCTAGAAATATTTTCTCTTAAAATTAAATAAAAAAAATTAGCAGAGTTCTGCAATACAAGCATCGTGCTCTTCTCCCGGAGGAACTGCTTCACACAATTCACAAGCATTCTGTGAATTAGTTGGATTTATGTCCCCAGGTGTGGCAATCTGGGAATATGGTGAAGTTGCCTGAGAAAGCAATTCAGTTATATCCTGGAAGGGAATATTTGAAGGAGCAGTGAAATCAGCGTCTGTCAATGCAGCTAAAGTACATTTCACATCTTTTGCATATTGTGCAACCTTGCTTATATCGACTTGATTAAATCTTTGGACTTCCGGAGAATTTGGGGAAAGTTTACTCATTCCAGCAATATTCATTTTCACACCCACGTTCTCATTTTCTGACCACATATACATAAAAGTTCCGTCATTCAAAGATCTAGAAACTTTATTATTTTCTTCGTCAACTATTGAAATAGATAACTTTTGACCTTTGATATACATTGTAAGATCTCCTCTCCCGGATGCATCTGTCAATGTGCATTTCATTGGCACATTCATTGCCGCGGCATCCATAAGATCTGTTACTGTAACGCCCTTCTGTGCGCAGCCAGAAATTAAAACAACAAAAACCAAAACTAAAAATATATATTTCATAATATCACCTCTTGAAAAATTATAATTTAACTAGTATTTAATATTTTCTAAAATAGAAATCATTATAAAGACATAAATCAGTAATTTTGATATGGTTGAAGATTTAAAGCTGGATAAAAAGATTTCTGGTGTAACAATAATACAGGGATTTCCTGGATTTGGACTTGTTGGGACTATTGCCACGGAATTTTTGATAAATCATCTAAAGACAGATATGATTGGAAAGATTTGGTTTGAAGATGTCAGTCCTTCTATTGCTATACATCAGGGAAAAATGGTTTACCCTTTAGAAGTTCATTTTAGTAAAAAGTTTAACCTATTGATACTTCATACTATGGCCACTACAAAAAATCAAGAGTGGAAACTTGCGGATATAATATTAAAATTAGCTAAAGAAGTTAAGGCAAAACAGATAATCAGTTTGGAAGGAGTTTCAAGCACGATGAAAGAAAACAATGAAAGAATATTTTTCTTCTCAAATAGAGAAAAAATTACAAATGATATGAAAAAATTAGAGGCAACGCACCTTAATGAAGGAATAATAATGGGTGTTACTTCTGCAATGTTTTTGAAATCAGATATGCCTTTTTCATCCGTTTTTGCTGAGACTTATTCGCAATTGCCCGATAGTAAGGCAGCGGCGGGAATAATCAAATTTTTGGATGGATATTTAGGATTGAATGTCGATTATAAACCCTTATTGAAGACAGCTGAAGAATTTGAACAAAAGATAAAATCAATAATGGGCAAATCCAAGATTGCTGAAGGAATGCAAGAAAAGATTCAGCAAGAGTGCGATAAAGGAAAAACTTTGAGACACAATGACTTTGTAAACTACGTCGGATAATTCTTATTAATATATTTTTACTTTTTTATAACAAACTTTATAAATGAATTTTACCTACTTATTCTAAATGAAAGAGTATGGTGAATTTAATAGGCATCTTTTGCTATTGGTTTTTGCGATATTGTTAGGACTTTCTGTCTTTTTGTCATTGCCCTTGCTTGATGGGATTGTATGGGGATTTATTATTGGATTTGCGTTTATGCCGCTAAACAAATTAATTGACCGAAAAATAAACAATTTAAAAATAACTTCTGCCATTACAACGACATTAATTGTTCTTGTTGTTGTGGTGCCTTTTATATTATTTTTAGAAAAAGCGGTAACGGGATTTATTGGGCTATATTCAAAATTGGATTTTATAAAAATGGGCGAGGTTTTCTATAATTTAATACCTTCAATCGCCCCTCATTTACAGAATATAATGGAAAATGTTTTGGCCGTTCTTGTGAACCTTGCCTCGGGAATGATAATTTCACTGCCTTCAAAACTGCTTAATATTCTCATTGCTATGGCAGTTACATATTACATATTAAGAGAAAGTGGTGAACTTGCAAAGAAAATAAAAAAGCATGCTCCAATGGATGAGCACATTACAGAGATGCTTTTTGAAAGATCTAAATCTATCCTTTATGGGACGATATATGGTATGGTTACTATAGGCATCATACTTTCTATTTTAGGCTATTTCGGTTTCTTGATTTTTGGCGTTCCTTATCCTGGTTTTTTTGCTTTTTTAATGCTTATAGTTGGGATGTTACCGATGATTGGACCAGCTGTAATTTATGTTCCCTTAGCAATATATCTTATTTATATTGGAGATTTATTCAATGGCCTCGGACTTTTAATTTATTCTTTTATATTACTGAGCACATTGGTGGATATAGTGCTTAAAACGAAATTAATAAGCGACAGAACAAAGATACACCCTGTAATAAGTTTAGTTGGAATTTTAGGGGGGATTTCAGCATTTGGAATTTCTGGGATTATTTTAGGTCCTTTGATACTTTCCTTTTTGTTTTTATTTTTTGAAATTTATTTTGTTAGGGGCGTAAAATGAGATTAGAGGCAAAAATACTGAACCTAAGAACAGGTGGTTTATATGTTGTTGTATTGAATCATGAAGATGCAAAATCATTAAATATATATCCTGCAGATCGAATTGAAGTTTCAAGAACCATAAAGAAAAAATCAGTTATATGTGTAGCGGACATTTCCAGCGGAGAGAATGTAAAACCAGGCCATTTAGGCATATTTGCCATTTAGGCATATTTGATGAGACAGCAAAAGCCCTAGGATTAGAAGATAAGGTCCATATTGAGGTCAAGCCTACCGAAAGGCCAATTTCTGTGCAAATAATAAGAAAAAAAATTGATGGCGGTGAGCTTAAACAAGAAGATTTTGACCAAGTAATTCGGGATATTGCAAATAATAACCTAAGTGATATTGAGATAACTTATTTTGTAGCTGCTTGCTATACAAAAGGAATGACCCTTAGTGAAAGTCACTTTTTGACAAATTCTGTTGTGGACAATGCATACAAACTAAATTTGAAAGAAAAAATAATATGCGATAAACATTGTATCGGCGGAATACCTGGAAACAGAACGACTATGGTGGTTGTTCCCATAATTGCCGCCGCAGGATTTATGATACCCAAGACAAGCTCTAGATCTATATCTTCTCCTGCTGGAACTTCAGATACCGTTGAGGTTTTAGCTCCAGTTTATCTTTCACCTGAGAAAGTTAAAGATATCATTAAGAAAACTAAGGGTATAATGATTTGGGAAAGTTCATTAAATCCGAAAGGTGCAGCTGATAAAAAGCTTATTGACATAAGGCACCCTCTGAGTATAGACCCTGAAGGAATGCTTTTAGCGTCTATTATGGCCAAGAAAAAAGCTGTTGGGGCAACGCATGTTTTGATTGATATACCCATTGGAAAAACTGCAAAAGTAAAAACTTATTGGGAAGCAATAAAACTTAGGGGTAAATTTCTGAAATTAGGGCGACTTCTTAAAATGAAAACTAAAGTTATTATAACTGATGGCTCGCAACCAATAGGCAATGGCATAGGCCCTTCTCTGGAAGCAAGAGATGTAATCTCTGTCCTGCAAAACAATGGGCCTAATGACTTAAGAAATAAATCCATTGCTCTTGCTATTGAAATGCTAAAAATGGTCAATGTCAAGAATCCAAAAAAAGTCGTGCTTGATTTGATTGAATCCGGCAAGGCTTATGCAAAGTTTATGGAAATATTATATGCTCAAGGCGGAAGAAAAAATCCAATAATTCCCTTAGCGGAATATCATTACTCCTTTGAAGCTAAGAGAAATGGGGTTGTTAAGGAAATGGATAATTATTATTTCTCTAAAGTTGCAAGAATTGCTGGTGCACCGAAGCATAAAACTGCAGGAATTTACCTTAGAATGCATGTCGGCGATCATGTCAAGAAGGGGGATGAATTATTCAGTATTTATGCTGAAACTAAGGAAAATTTGGAATATGCAAAGAAATACGCCTTAAGTCAAGAGGGAATGCTTATTCGTTAACTACGGACAGTCTTCTATTCTTTGAAACAAAATTAAATAATCTGCCATTGCCTGCTTTTCCACACCCATAAAAATCTTTATTGTGCTTAATCGCTAAAATACCTTGATGGGCATTATCAATATCTATATCAAAACCTTTCATCCAGTCAGAAATTTGTTTTTCATCCAATATTAAAACATTCTTTTTTGGTTTTATCCATTGCGTTCCTTCGATGCTAAGCCTTAATTGATTAGACTCATACCGACCAAAATAAACCCCTATGTTATTAATTTTCAATCTTTCAGAACTTATCTTTATGAAACTTTTGCTGACCAAATAAACCTTGTCTTTAGGATCCATAAGCATTGCATAATCCGTAAATTTTTCTTTAATGCCAAAGTGTTCTTCTATCTGTGTTAAAATCTTTTTTGTTTCTCTTGAATCCAGCGGTCTGAAATTTTTCATCTTTTAGAATTCTTCTAATGTATCTATCTCTTTGAACAGGCCTTTTTTCTTAAGAACATCAACTTGATTAGGCCTGTATTTGTAGAGAACATCTCCCTTGTCTTCTTTGGAATATTCCCATGGCTCGATGAGAACAATATCGCCTTCACGGACCCAGAGTTTCTTTTTTAATCTACCCGGAATTCTGCAAATTCTTGTCTTACCATCTAAACACCTAACTCTTAATCTTGAAGAACCTAATCTTTGATCAATTACGCCTAGAACTTCACCGGGTCTTGGGATTCTAACACGAATGAACTCTTCTGATTGGTCTTGGGTACCATTGATGGATTTACTTTCCACCTTAAAATCTTCGGTGCCAAAATCGTCATTTTCTTTCATTTATATAGCTGAGATTAACGAGGTTTATAAAGGTTTTCTATCGTTTAAAGGTCTAAAATCATCGAAAGGTTTAAATATGGACCTTATTACTATGTGGGGATTAACGATTGGAGATGAAATATGTGCTTATCATTGGTAGATTTAGATAAATTTGATGAAGAATATAGAGTAATTTCTAC
>JAGVXY010000017.1 GCA_018303545.1 Candidatus Woesearchaeota archaeon
TAATTTCCTTGAGATAATAATATTTTTCTGTGAAGTGGTCTAGAATATCTTGACGATATTGAGCCGTAGTTGAGTTCATTATTCTTTTGGGAAATTTAAGGCAATATTTAAGCTTTCTTGTAATAAAGAAATGGTTTCCGTTTTATTTCGGACTAATTCAGCTAAATTTACCTGTCCTCCTCCCTTCTTCAATTGCATCAATACTCCATCGCTAACAAATATACCTACAACTTTTCTTTTGGGATATGCTTTACAGTATCGGTTATACTGGCTTAAGGCCTTACCATATCTTCCTTTTCCATAGTTACATTTTACTTCAAAAAAATAATAGGTGTTTGTATCTTTCCTGAATGCCAAAACATCGACTTCACCTGCATACGACTTATATTTTACTTTCTCTTTATATTCAACATAAGACTTAACATCATCATAATATGGTTTTTTCGACAGCTTTTCTTCTAATAAATCAACAATACTCTCATGCTTGCCTTTATTTCTCATAGTTCTCCTATTTCACATACAAGTTTTGGGCAAATATAAAATCCCCAAACTTGCTTGTCTGGATGGGCTCGGCAATATCTATAGTACTGATTTGTTGCGTCGATATATCTTTGATAATGCCTGTGGCATTTTACCTCAAAAAAATGCACCTTGTTTTCTGAAATTATTCCAAGAACGTCAACTTCTCCCTTAAGACCGTTTATTTCATATTCAACTTTTTTTTCGACTCTTTGGTATTGTCCCGTTTCCTCCAGCAATTTGACTAATTGATCTATAATTAGATTATGAACCGGATGAAGAATACAATTAACCAATCCCCTTTGAATATTTGCCTTTAAAGTTGATTGCATCTATAATAAAAAGATAATATACTTATTAAATTTATGTCTTAAAAGAGACATTTATATAATCAAAGCAATTATTCCAAGGATTGCAGATATCATTTTTGTTATGTAAGGGAAAAGATTTATTATAATTATCCCTATAAGCAGCATTGAAACGAATCCAAATATTCTTTTGGTTATCTTTTCGTTTTTTATAAAATAACTCAAACCAATCAAGAACATGCGACCACCATCAACTGGGCCTAGAGGCAATAAGTTGAATAATCCTACACCTATGCTGATTAAGAATAGCCAGGTACATAAAAGATTAAACCAAAGGAAAAATTTAGGCAATGTCTCACCATATTGAGTTATTATTTCAGGTTTTGTGCTATAATGAGTTTTCGCATCTAATATTCCCAAATAACCGCGAGAATTATTTGTTGGATTTACTGAAGTGACTAATTCAAAATTGCCCTTATCTGTTTCTAATGTAACTATTTCTAAAGGTTTTATTTCAGAAAGAATATTATTTATTCCTATTTTATCATTTATTTTTATATCATTAATACTGTATAAGGCAAATGGAACTGATAAACCTGCATTTTTTGCAGGACCATCTTCTACTAGACCATAGACCGTGGTATTATCATACGCCATAATATCATAGGCTATTGGATTTAAAACATAAGAAATTAAAAATAAAACTAAAATTCCAAAGAGAATATTTGAAAATGGGCCTGCTGCAAGAATGCTTAATTGCTGATGTTTCTTTTTATGCTTCATTTCTTTTTCATCCGGTTCGACAAAAGCAGCTAAAATCGGGCCCAAAAAAGCGAAACCTGAAGATTTAACGCTGACATTATTAGCACGGGCTAATAAACCGTGGGAGAATTCATGAACCACTGCAACAATAAAAATTGAAATTATCCAATGTAAAAATGAAAGCTTTGGCACACCAGGGATATCTATCCCAGGAAGAACAGGTGCTAAAGGCGGGATAGTGCCAGATACAAAAATAAATTTAATTGTCTCTTTTATAATCATATAAAAAATAAAAATCATGCCGATGTAACCTATAATTATCCCGATGATTCCGATTGCTCGTATTACTCTAGGAAATTTCTTTGCGACGGAATCCATTAATCCTAAGCCTAACTTTGTTTTATATAATGCAAATATTTTGCCCTGAACTTCGAAATGATCTCTCCTTAGAAAGAAGAATAATAAAATGAAACTATAAAAAAGAAGAATTAAAATTAAGTCAATGCTCATTTATCCCGGCAAGAATACTTTTCGGTCTCCTGAAGAGAGAAATTGCCTATCACCTCGATAATTTTGTGCATATCTGTAAAATATATTCGAATTAGGTTAAATGATTTTCGGTATTTCCGTAAAAACTCATAATCCACTTGACAAACGTGCGCGAGTCATTTATATCTCCTTTTTTCCTAAGAAGTTTTATGAAATGCAGAGCTACAATTAAACTTAAAATTCAGAACCGAAAAGAGATTAGTAGAATGTTTAGCGCTTATCTTAAGGCCTGCCAGTATTCTGCTGATTCTGCATTAAAAAACAAATGTAAAACGAAATTTGATTTGCATCATGTAATTTACAATAAAATTAGAAAAAAATTTGGGCTTAAATCCCAGTTTACCATAAATGCGATTGCAAAGGGATTTGAAACTTATAAATCTTGCAAAAAAAAGGTTGTTTTTAAATCTGTTCCTTTAAGATTTGATAGAAGGACGTTTTCTTTCTTTGAAAATTATATACGAATCACAACAGATAAAGAGAGAATTAACATTCCGATATTTATTCCTGAATATCATAGAAAATATCTTTCTTGGAATTATCAGACAGCAGACCTTGTAATGAATCGATCCGAGAAAATATTTCTTAACATAACTTTTTCTAGAAACGTGGAATCCATTAGGGGAAATTCCATTGTTGGCGTAGACCTCGGGATAAATAATCTTGCAGTATGCTCCAATGGCAAAGTTTTCAAAGGGGAAAAAACAAAAATCAAGCAGTTCCATTACTTGCGTCGCAAGCTTCAGGCTAAAGGCACAAAATCTGCTAGAAGGATTCTTAAAAGAATTTCTGGCAGGCAGAAACGTTACATGGCTTGGATAAATCATAACGTTAGCAGACAAATTGTGGACAGTGCAGACATAATTGTGCTAGAAAATCTTAAGGGGATAAGAAAATGTAGAAACAAATATAGGGGAAAGAGACTGAACAGGTGGCTCAATGGATGGAGTTTTTATCAGCTACAGAACTTTATCCAGTACAAAGCTTCTTTTGTTGGAAAGAAAACAGCTTTCATTAATCCCCATATGACCAGCAAGACTTGTTCCAATTGTGGGAACATTGGTTCTAGGTGCCTTAGCCGTTTTGTTTGCTCCGATTGTGGTTTCTCCTGCGACGCTGACTTCAACGCTTCTTGTACCTTGCGTAGGCTGTATGTAAACCAGCCAAACGTCTCGGATTGTGACGCTAAAGCACCTTTGGGTGAATTGAAGCGGAATTCAGGGACAATGACTTATAATGTAAATAATGGTTAGAATAACATTTGAACATTAGTCAGGTTTACTTCCCTTTTCTAACTGGACGGAGCTGCTTGCCATTGCATTTTCTGCATGACACCTTCTTTTGAAGAACTTTTTGTGAATCGCTTCTTATTTTAGATTTACATCTTCTACAAACGAAGACATTTTTCTGAGTTCTATTCATTGCTTCCGGAAATTTTGTCATTTTATTTTACCTGCTTAACGACTTTTTCGCCCATGATCTCCCAAAACAAGACCGAAGAGCCAGCCATTACTTGGTCTTTGAGTTCTTCAGGAACCCTTATGTCGAAAGTTTCATATGTTGTTTCATCCATTACATTGGCCATATCGCCTGTTACTGAAAGCACTTGCGCACTTTTTTTCTCAACGATTGGAATGTCGACTGGATCGCTTCCGGGCAATACTAGCACGGTTTTTTTGCCATTAATTACCGACTCAGCGGAAATCCGACATTTTGAGTGACCATGCTTGCCTGTCTTTGAAGTCTGAACATCTAATACTTTATATGGGTGACCTTCAATTAAAAATAATGTACCTTTCTTAAGTTCCCCTGCGTGTGATCTCTTTACCTCTGCCAATCTAAACACCTCCCAGATTGAACTAATGATAAACGAAATTTATAAACGTTTCTATGAGCTTGATTCCATGAGCTTATATCTGCAGGGCAATTTTGAAAACCCCACTTTAATTGCATCAATTACAAATGTACGACCTTTTTTATCAAAACTTATTTTCATCATAGTCTTGTTTCTTTTTACTTGCGCCGCACTACCTACTGTTCTCCCAAAGGCTCTTTGCATACCTGTTTGCATTCTATCAGAACCAGCACCAGTCAACATTTTGTTTTCCCTCAAAATATGGTGAGGGTACATGCGTATTTCGTAAAGATAATTTGTTGCACCAATGTGCTTGTTCAATCGCCTATTGATAACTTGACGAGCGGACTCTATCGCATTGTGCCTCAACTGAATGTCTTCAAGGCAGACTATTTCGATATTAGTATTATACTTTTTGTTTGGATCGCCCATTACGAATCTTATAATTTTGTGAGTAGGAACTGACTTAATATAAGCCTTATTCCTAAATTTTGATTTTCTAGTGTAAGCTCTCTGAATTTCCCTATAACATTTCCCCTTTCGTATTCCTGCCATTTTAATGAATTAATACCGTCTTGCCCAAGGCTTGACCAGGTAAACTCCTTTCAAATATAACCTTTAATTTTCCATTGTTGCCTATGAAAGAAACTTTTGTGCTTTTAATTTCTGTTGTTTCAGTTTTGTATGTAAATGTTTTGTCGAGAAACTTCTCTGCGGTTTTTCTATCATTGACACCTTCGACCTGTATAATTGCTTGGTTTTGGGTTTGCTGATTACCGCTTCTTCTATAGTTTGTTATGACTGCTTTCATATCCATCTTAAAATTAATTGATGGTTTAAAAAGGTTTCGGTTTAAATATGAAAAGTCTTATAAAAAGAGCATTATGCTTTGCAGTTATGGCTGATTTTGGCAGAATGATAATCAAATTTATGAAAGAAAATAATATCCCTACCAAAGGTGGAACTATTCTTAAAAACATTAAAAAACTTGTTATAGCACGCGAAGGTCCAGAAAATGAAAGATATTTTACGGTCTTTTCCGGGCTTAATGAAAATTATGATTTTAATACGGATAGCCTTTCTAAATTTTAAAATAAGACCATAGAAATAATCTGCAAGGACCGTGGAGAATACAATGTTTACGTGAGAGGATGCGATGAAACGGATACATTCTTTTTTAATGTTGTCGCGGCTTATGATACACAAGGTGTTTTTTTATAATGCCGTTGCAGAAGTAAGAAAAGAAAACTCTGAGCAGGTATATAGAGTGGCTCAAATTTTATCCGGAAATTTGTTTGATATAAGCGAATATCTTAACAAACAAAGTTATCTATTAAATGAAAGACGGCTAATTACACGGATAAACTTTTTGCACGATTTCAATAATATCTATGCAAGTATTGAACCTAAAGAATCAAAAAGAATATTGATTGGGTTCCCGCTTAATGATATGCCTGTTGGGGAAAAGCTAGAACAAATCTTGAAAGAATTCCGCTGAAGTTATTCTTTGATCTGCAAAGGCTTTATATCCTCATTGGGGAATGGATTTTCATATGTTTCTGTGCCATAGATGTTATTTCTATTATCAATCCAATAATATTTTGAACCACTTTTAATGGTATATGTTTCATCTGTTTCAGGATTATAAACTTCTTCAACACCGCGGATTGTTTTGCTCCATTCATTGTTCAATTTGTCCATTGAAGAACTTCTGTATTCAAAAGTTGAAGAGATTGTATCTGAGACTTCTGCCTGAGAGGTTGAGATAATATTTGATCTTTTCTGTATCTCTACAACTTCTTTCTTTGCCCATTCTTCATTTACTTCGAAAGAATTTTTTATTTGCAGGACTAAACGCTCGGTTTCATCAAAGGTATCTTCTGGGGAATAATAGCTGAATAAATTTGCACTCCATATACCCGTTCCAGAAATCTCGACAAGGTAATTATATGCTATTAGAGTATATTTTATTTTTATTCCGTTTTGAGTTATGTAATAACTTGCTTCTGCAGCAGACTGTTTTGTGATTAAAGAGTTTGATGCGGCACTTATTAAATCAGGCCTGTCTTTTGTTTCAATTAATTCTCCATTCTGCCCTTGAATATATTCCTTAAGATAATCTGATGCTTCTGTGTATTTCTTTATTATCATTGGCTTTGCCAATCCATTTGATGGATCATAAGATGTCCCTTCGGTAAAACCTGCAAATGTGAGGATATCATTTGGAACCGTGTAGACAGAATAGGGGCTGATATACATAAAACCCTGATTCTGTTCTGAATAAACATTAAGATATACACCTGCATCAATATATGGTCGGATTAACCCCGAATCTTTACTAACTTTCCATCCTGCCGGAACTTGAATACTGAATGCATTTTCTTTTGGATCTGTGAATTTATAAAAAGCATATTCAGGGACATAAACTTTCGGTTCGTTCTTATCTTCTCCTAGAAGAACGGGTTTATTTTGATCTAAGATATATTCAACGTCGGCATTTGATGATGTCTGATTGTTGAGGTTAGAATATTGTGTGCAGCCTGAAAGAATAAAAATTACGAATAAAATCAAAGAAACAAATAATTTTCTTTTCATTATAATATGTAACTATCTAATCTTTATAAATTTTGCGCTAAATAGGCTATCTCAATAGAAACATTTTTTAATTGTAGAATCAATTGAGTTATTTAAATGAACTTTTCAAAGTTAAAAAATAATGTGCTTAAGGCTATTGTGCCTTCTAAGGAGCAAGAAAGGAAGATTTTTAAACTTACCAAGGAAGTAATAAAAAGAATCACTATTAGAAATACTAAGATTTTAATAGGGGGCTCTTTGGGAAAAGGAACATGGCTGAAGAATGTTGCTGATGTTGATATCTATGTTAAATTTGATATAAAAGAATATAACAAAAAAGATATTTCTCAAATTTTATTAAAAGAATTAAAAAAGAAATATAAAGTTGATGTTGTTCACGGGTCTAGAGATTATTTTCATATATTTTATAATGGTTTAAAATTTGAAATAATTCCTATTTTAGATATTAAAATTGCTGAAGAGGCAGAGAATATAACTGATATTTCTCCATTGCATGTCAAATGGGTAAAGAAACATAAAAAACTTGCTAATGAAATAAGACTTACTAAACAATTCTGCAAGGCCAATGGTATTTATGGCGCGGAAAGTTATATACGCGGTTTTTCAGGATATGTTGTTGAGATACTGACAGTGCACCATAAATCTTTTTTAAAGTTGGTTAAAAGTGCTGCTGCTTGGAGCGGGAAAACAGTGATTGATACCAATAGATTATTAAAAGACCCATTAAGAGAAATGAATCGTTCAAAAATTGAATCTCCGTTAGTGATTGTTGATCCAGTGCAAGAAGTTAGAAATGCTTCAGCAACGGTGTCTAATGAAAAATATAATCTATTTATCAAAATCTGCAGAGATTTTCTTAGAAATATGAATTTAGATTTCTTTATCGAAACTCCTTTTGATACTAATGAATTAAAGGCAAAGGCTTCCGGCAAGAAATTAATTTTGATGAATGTAAAACCCATGCAGGGTAAGGTGGATGTTATCGGCGCCAAGATTTTAAAAGTCTTTGAACATTTAAGAAAACAGACTTTAATGAATGGTTTCAATTTGATTGATTCCGGCTGGTCATGGGATAAAGAAGGTGTGGCAATCTTATGGTTTATCACTGCAAATGAAACATTGCCATTAAATAAAAAACACATGGGCCCACCAATAAAAGTTTCTAAAAGAGTGGAAAACTTTAGGGAGAAACATCAGGGTTTAGAGTTTGGACAAGAAAATAATTGCATATATGTTATGAAACCCTTGAAATTTAGGAAGGTTGAAGATTTCATGAAAGATATGATAGAAACGGAACCATATATTCTTGATAAAGTTAAAGAAATAAAATTTATTTAATTAATTTTCCTGCTTCTTCAAAAACCAATGCTTTATGGAGAATTTTATACATGACTTCTTTTAATTCAGGAATTTTAACTCTAATTTGCTTTTCGGAATCCCTATCTCTGATTGTAACGTCATTTTTATCTATAGAATCGAAGTCAATAGTTATGCAATAAGGTATACCTATTGTTGCAGCTCTTAAATATCGCTTTCCTATTGATCCAGATTCATCAAATGAAACAATAAAATAGTTTTCCAGCATTTCTTTGACTTCCTTTGCTTTTTCTGGTAACTTTTCTTTCTTCATCAAAGGAAATATCGCAATATCTATCGGCGAGAGATGATAAGGCAACCTTAACATTGTTTTGCCCTCTTCTTTTCCCAATTTTTCATAGAATATATCTAATAACGCAAAGACCGGACGGTCAATGCCAAATGCAATTTCTAAAACGTGCGGAGTAAATTTCTTCCCATCTTCTGTTGATGCTTCCATTTTCGTTTTTGAAAATTTTGAATGTTGCCCCAAGTCATAATCTGTCCTGTCATGAATGCCACACATTTCCATCCAGCCATAGCTTTTCAAATTAACTTCAATATCCCATGCATCATCCGCATAGAATGCTCTTTTTTCCGGCAAGTGCTGTCTCAATCGAATTCTGTCTGCAGGTATACCCATAGATAAAAATTGATTATAAGCTAACCACAAGCACCAAGCGTAAGCTTTATTTTTTAATATTTTTTTACTGATAGCTTCTTTTAAAATTACATTCTTTATTGTTTCACCTTTCTTCTGTGCATCTGCTGTGAGCATTGGGAGAACGACACCTTGAACCTTTTCAAAACGATCCCAATTATTTTTTTCTTTTGGATCAATAAATATCTGGGCTTCTGCTTGAGTAAATTCACGACCCCTCAAAACATTTTGTCTTGGAGAAATTTCATTTCTAAATGCCTTGCCGATTTGAAATACCGCTAAAGGCAATTTTTTTCTAAACAAATTATAATATCGATTAAAAGGTAAATATGTTACGGTTGCCGTTTCGGGCCTTAGTGCACAATCCTGATCTGCGACTTTTGTATGCATCATCAAACTGTAAGATTTTATATCATACTTGAAATCGGATTTGCAGTTAGGGCATTTTATTTTTTTCTCTTGGATAAAAGTAAGCATTTGCTGTTCAGACATATTTTCAGCATCGGCATTTGCTGTTTCTTCTATTATTTTATCAGCGCGAAATTTGCCTTTACATTTTGAACATTCAATGACTGGATCTGAAAAAGAATTTAAATGCCCTGAAGCTTCCCAAACGGCATTTGGAACTACGATGGGGCATTCTAACTCCCAGAATTCATTTGAAGTGAAAATTTTTCTTACTGTTGATTCAACTTTATTTTTTAACAACTTGCCCATCGGGCCATAGGTGTAAAATCCAGCAAAACCCCCATAAATCTCAGGCTCGGGGCCCCAAATAAAACCTTGATCTTGAATAAATGCTATGAATTCTTTTTGAAAATCTTTGTTTTCCATATTCAATTAAATTACTTTGCTTAAGTTTATAATATTTTTGGTTCACAATAATTTTTAAATACTTCTTATACTTTTTGTTCAAATCATGAACATTGTTATCTTTGGTCCGCCAGGGACAGGAAAAGGAACACAGGCAAAGTTGATTGCAGAAAAATACGGGCTGCCTCATATTTCTACAGGGGATATGCTGAGAGACAACATTAAAGAAGGAACTGAATTGGGGCAAAAAGCCAAATCTTTGATAGACCGAGGCATGTATGTCCCAGATGAACTAATTGTTCAGCTTGTTAAAGAAAGAATAGAGATAAAAGATGCTAAGAAAGGCTATGTACTGGATGGCTTTCCAAGAACATTGGAACAGGCAAAAGCATTATCTAAATTTGCAAAATTGGATTATATAATAGAGATAAACTCTTCAGATGATGCAATAATAAGGAGATTAGAGGAAAGGAGGAGCTGCCCTAAGTGCGGAAAAATATATAATCTGAGAACTAATCCCCCAAATAATTCAGGGGTATGCGATAAAGATAAAACCAAACTTATTCAAAGGGAAGATGATAAACCAGAAATAGTAAAAAAAAGATTAGAAACTTATCATGAGAAAACTGGAATTCCTTTGGAAAAGTTCTATGGATATAAAATAATAAAAGTAGATGGCAATAGGCTAATCGATGAGATATTTGAAGAGATAAAAGAGATTCTAAAATAAGGTTTCAGAAAACTATATAAATTCTTTTCACGTTTTAATCTTATTATGATGGGAAAGAGGGGACAGGTGTATATATTGGCGGCTGTGATTATGGCTGTTATTCTTGTAACTTTGACTGCCAGTCCAAACACACTATATGAGAAAAAAGTCACAGGTGATTTCAAAGTGATATCTGAAAATTATGCAAACGAGGGGTCTAGATTAATCAATTCTTTGCTATATAATCAAGATCAGCAGAGGGTACTTGATGAATTTGGAGGTTTTACAATTTGGTTTACATCATATTCAAAAACTAAAAATTCTAATTTAGGATTATTTTATGTTATAACTGTAGGAGACACTACACTTGTGGGAAATTATCTGGACATGCCAATAATAATTAGGGGCATTGGAGAAGGGGGCAGTGATATTGAGGTTATGGGTTGCTTTGAAGTTGTGCCTACAATGGTTTCGTTTGAAGGGCTTTCACTTATGCCCGATAATATTAATCTTGAGCAGATTGAAGATTGTACGTTTCAGATGCCAAAGAGAGACAGCTTACTGATTTCTATGAATGACATCGATTACAGAATGCAGATATTAGAAGGAAAACCGCAATTACTTGTTGTTACGCAGGAAGACCGGGCTTCTGACAGACAAGTTTTTGTTGGCGGGGAAACCGCATCTGTAACCCAGATGGAATGCACATCTGATGAGGATTGCATAAATTCGCAGCTTTGCACCATATATGACAGGTGCAAATGCACAGCAGGAAATATATGCGCGGCTTTACTCTGTACAGATGACTCAGACTGTACGTCTTGTTCCGATGATATTGGGGAAACTGCTAAATCCACAGACTGTACTGAACAAAACACTTACTGCCAACTAACCCAGAAATGCAACTGTTTATCCTTTGGAAATTATGGAATATGCACAGATAAAGAAAATGCTAATGAATTAAATGCCGCCTATTCTTCCAATGGACTGGAGGGGAGCACTAGTTTTATTATACCTCAATGTAGCAATGATGAAGAATGCAATGAAAAGGGATACTGTACATATGGAATGTGTACTTGCTCTGAAACAGAGGTTTGTGTTGCTAATGGTAAATTATTTGCGTTTGATAGAAATATTTGATAATCAAATAGATGGGAGAACAATTAGATGAATAAAAAAGGTATAAGTCCTGTGCTGGCATGGGTCCTACTTTTAGGGTTCTCTATAACTCTTGCCGCGATAACAACAGTGTATGTTAAAAATACTGCCGAAACTCAAATTGAGCAGACCACGGTGTTTGTTGAAGCCGGAATGGAATGCGATGAAGTTTTTTGGAATGTTAAATATGATTCTGAATTATTTACTTTAGCAAATACAGGCGGGAAAACAATAAAAGCATATAATTATAAAGTTTACTTGATTGATGACACTATAGAAACAAATGAAATAACCTGGGATATTGTGCCTGGAACAAGTGAAAACTTGACTATAGATAATATTGCAAATGCAAATAGGGTTGATTTTACGCCTATAATTTTTATTGGCACAAAAAGAATAGGGTGCAATACCAAAAGGTTACAATTAACAAAAGGGGCGTGGGCTGAATGAAAAAGAAAGGCATTTCTCCATTGATTGCGACCGTTCTGCTTATCGGACTGACTGTTGCACTTTCTACCTCTGTGATTATGTGGGGCCGAGGAATTTATGAAGAGAGAAAGGTGAAGCAGGGCACATTATCCGAACTACAATTTGATTGTTCAATTGATATTTCATTTGAAATCCAATCTTCGGAATTCAGTGCAAATAATCTTTACGCAAGAATTGAAAATACCGGAAAAAAAGATATTGATGGTTTCAGAGTTAGAATTCTTGGAAGCAATGAAAAATATGATGTCAATGAAACTAGAATTCAAATTCCTAAATCCACGCTCTCTGATGTGGTGATAGGATATGATAGACCCTTGATTGGGAATCCTGTTGAAGCAACCTTTGTGCCTATGTTTAGAGTGGGGATTGATCAATATGTTATGTGCGAAGATAAGGGAATGACTGTAAATATATCGCCAAAATAATAAAGCTTTTAAACTCAAATTGACTTATCTTATTGCTAGGAAGTGTATTATACGCTTCTTGACTTAACGTTGAATAAAAGGAGGATGAGAAGAGATGATTAATAAGAAAGGTATTTCGCCATTAATCGCTACTGTTCTGATCATAGGTTTTACTGTTGCTTTAGCCGCAGTAATCATGGTTTGGGGAAGCGATTTTATAAAGAGTACGACAGACGATGTGGATAGAACAACAAAAGTGCAGATAGCGTGCACAAATGCAGACTTCAAAGTTCTAAGTTGTAAAAAGGCAGCGGGAGAAGTTTCAATTGAAAATATTGGGGCTATTTCATTGAAGTTTAAGGTTAGAGATTTTGCCAATAAAATCGGTAGCGTTAGCAATGAAATAAAAAGTTTAGAAATAGGGGAAGCTAAATGTGCAGATGGGGCATGTGGCGATTCAATTACCGTTTTTCCAGTTGTTACAATTGATGGCGTTGAAAGTGATTGCACTCAAGCAGGAAAACAAGCCGTTTGCAGTTAAATTTTAATTTCTTTTTTCTTTTTTTAAATCAAAAAGTTAATAAATACTTCTAGCTTAATGTTTTTTATGTCGAAAAAAGGGGATACTTGGATATCTGCGATATTATATATGGCCTTAGGGATAGTTGCAATTGCTTTAATTTTATCTGCAGGACTCCCTTTAATACAAAATATGAGAGATAGGAATACCATATCGCAGACAAAAGATATATTCGCAAATTTGGATAAAAGTATAAGGACTGTAGTTGACCAAGGGCCAGGAGCGATACAGATTGTGCCTTTGACAATCTCTTCTGGAGAACTTTATGTTGATGCTGATCCTTTTCTTCAAAATAGGGAGGATGTTGTTCTTTGGAGATTAAAGACAAATATCCAAGTTGTTGAAGAGAATTACAAAAAGAGAGAGGGTAATCTGATGATTTATGTTGAACCAACACTTGTTAAGGGGCAATATTGGACAGTTATAGAATTAAATTATTTGACTTTTGCTGATTTAACTTTGAATGCAACAGGGTTTGGAAATCCAATAATGGGCTCAGGCTCTTTTTCAATAAAGAAAACGGGTAAGTTCAGTACTGATAATAGGCCCTACATAGACTTCACAGTAAGCTGATTTTTTCCGAAAGTTATTTAAAATTAGAAAATAACCCTATTTTTAAGTAGTTAGTAGTGTAGAGTTTAAAATGGTGGAAGAAAAAAAAGAGGAAAACATACAATCGGAGCTTAGTCTGAATACCGAACAAGAAACAAGCCAAATAAAGACAGGAATAAAAAAATCTGAACTTCTTTTTCAGTTACAGGAAAATGTTGAAATACCCACTTTGCCAGACATTGCAGATAAAAAACAAATTGATATAAGATATCCTGTATTACCGCCTTACGCATATATTCATTTGCATTGGGATGAAATAAATCATGAATTAGTCTATGATGTTGAAGAACCGGTGCTTGATGAATACGAACAAAGAGTGTTAAAGATCCTTGAAGAAGGAGTAAAAGAACTTATTAATATTTCATTCATAAGAGTCAAAGAAAAAAATCTTATTTTAGAATACTTAGAAAAGAATATTAAACTTTTATTATCAGAGCTGACTATTAGGCTTACGAGGGATTCTTTTATAAAAATAATGTATTTTATTTACAGAAATTTTGTAGGCTTCAATGAGATTGAGGCCATAATGCAAGATTATTTCATTGAGGATATTGAATGCAATGGTTCTGAAACGCCAATTTATATTGTGCATAGAAAATTCAGGAACTTAAGGACAAACATAGTTTTTAAGAATAATGCCCTTTTAGCAACGTTTGTTGAGAAATTAGCGCAAAAAGCAGGAAAGTACATTTCATATTCAAATCCCCTACTTGATGGCAGATTGCCCGATGGCTCTAGAGTAAATGCAACTTATACACAAGATATTTCTTCGAGGGGACCAACATTTACAATAAGAAAGTTTACAAAAGATCCATGGTCACCAATAAAGATGATGGAGTTTAGAACGATTTCTCCAGAAATGCTTGCATACCTATGGATTGCGATTGAGCATGAAAGCAGCATTATGATTGTCGGAGGCACTGGTTCTGGAAAGACATCCATGCTAAATGCATTGTGCTTTTTTATACCTCAAGCATCTAGGATAGTTTCAATTGAAGATACAAGAGAGCTTAATTTAGCGCATGAAAACTGGTTGCCTTCTGTATCTAGAGAGGGCGTTGGACTTGCGAATATTATGGGTCAAAAACATGGAGAAGTAAGCTTATTTGACCTGCTTAAAGAAAGTTTTAGACAGAGGCCGGATTATGTCATTGTAGGAGAGATAAGAGGAAAGGAGGCCTATGTACTCTTTCAAGGAATGGCTTCTGGACATCCATCTTTCGGAACAATGCATGCTGAATCTGTTGAAACTATGATAAGAAGGCTCGAGACTGAACCAATCAATCTTTCTCCTGCCCTGATAAGCTCTTTGGATATACTCTGCATAATGGTCCCTGCAAAAATCGGCGGAAAACCAGTTAGGAGAATGAAAGAAATCACTGAAATAGTCAATGTTGATGAGGAATTAGGAAAAGTTCAAAAAAATGTGCCTTTTATATGGAATCCTGCAACAGATAAATTCTACTTTAAATCTAACAGCACAGTGTTCAAGAAAATTGTTGAAAAACATGGGATTTCAGAAAAAAAGCTGATTGAAGAGTTTAGAAAAAGATCCCTTATTATTATGGAAATGTATAAAAGGAAAATTTTCGATTTTCAGAAAGTCCAAGAGATAATACATAGATATTACAAGGCCCCAGAGTTAGTTCTTAAGGAGTTTGGAATAAAATGAACCTTGGAAAAATTAAGGAAAGCGTAAATCTCCTCTCATCCACTGCACAAATGTTTGATATACTGAACTTAAAGCTGCATGAGAAAAACGTGCTTTCAGAGAATGAAGAGCAGGAGAGAAGCGATTTACTTGCGAAGATAAAAAAATTGACTTTGGAAATAAAGGGGGAAATCGAAAATGCCGACAATCGTTGAGATTGTATCCAAGCTCGGATTCTTAATTGAAAAATATGAACAGTTAGAATCTGCAGAGAGTAATGAAATAAACTCTGCCGGCAAAGAAAAAATTTTTTCTGAAATTAAAAGAACAACCAGCAATCTATTAAAATTAATTGATGAAGAACAGACTTCATATAAAGAAAAGTTAATCCCTGTAATTATAAGGAAAACAGACACTGAAGGGGAAATTGGAAATTTTGATTTCAACAGCCCGCAAATCAAGGATTTTATAACCAAGAAGCTTATCAAGAAAAAAGCTGTAAAGGATATCGAAGCATTTACATTATATAAGGCAAGTAATTTTGGGAAGATAGCTAATTACTATGTTGAGCCTTTAACACTAAAGTTAATAACAAAATATCCTGATGGATTTGTACAGCTATTCGATGATATCATTTCTTCAGGAATACAGATTATGTCAAAGACATATTTGAGCATGGCATTGGTTTCAACTATATTATCAATTATATTCGCATTGTTAATATCTGCGATTTTTGTGGATTTTTCAAATATTTTTATGGCTGTATTTGAGATGATAGCCATTACAATAGCGGTAGCAATAACAGTTTTCGCTTCATGGTATTTTTATCCAACGATGGTCAAATCAACTAGAAAAAAAATGATAAAAAAAGATTTGCCTTTTGTAATAATACATATGGCTGCTGTTGCAGGTTCTGGGGCACATCCTATGGCTATGTTTAATATGCTTGCTGAATCTGGGGATTATCCGGGATTGGAAGTGGAAATAAAAAAAGTTCTTAATTATATCAATGTATACGGCTATGATCTTTCCACCGCTTTGAATAACGTAGCTAGAACTACACCTTCACAGGAATTCAAATCATTATTAGATAGTTTGATTTCTACAATAAAATCCGGAGGGAGTATGAAAGATTTCTTAGATGAGCAGGCAGAAGACGCACTAAATGTCTATAGGCTTGAGAGAAAGAAATATGTGGAAATGATGGCTACTTACTCTGATGTTTATACTTCAGTTATGATTGCTGCGCCCCTGTTATTTTTCACTACACTATCAATAATAAATCTTATGGGTGGAGCAATAGCAGGTATAAGCGTAAAAACTGTGACGATAGTCGGTACGTTTTTTGTGATACCCTTAGTGAATATAGGATTTGCAATATTTCTGACAATGGTGGAGCCTGATTAAAATGGATATAAGATTCAAAACAAAATATCTGATTGGAATTTCAATAGGTCTTTTTATAATACTAGCTGATGTCTTTTTGTTCTGGAATAATAGGTGGTTTTGGCCAATATTTATTGTCGCATTTTCTATAGGATGGCTGCAGTTTTGGATTGATTTCTTTGCAGAAGTGCAGAGACAGCAGGAAATAGAGCATAGGTTTCTTGATTTTATTAGGGATATAATCGGTTCTGTTAAATCTGGAGCGACAATTCCTCAGTCAATACTCCAAGCATCAAATGAATCCTATGGGGCTTTAACTCCCTTTGTTAAGAAAGTTGTGTTTCAGATGGAGTGGGGAATATCCTTGCATAAGGCATTAAGAACGTTTGCTGAAGACACAAAAAATAGTGTGATAAAAAGGGCTATTGCAATAATGATTGAAGCTGAAGAGAGCGGAGGCGATATTGAAAGCGTATTAGAATCAATTTCAACTTCAGTGGTTACTGTAAAGAAGATGAGAGAAGAACAGAAATCAGAGGCTTATACTCAAATAGTACAGGGATATATCATTTTTTTTGTATTTATTGGCATTATGCTTATGCTGCAAGTATGGCTATTTCCAAAACTGACTCAGATGAGCACATCAGGGGTTGGTTTTGGTAATGTATTGCCTTTCAATACAGGAGGGTCTGTTGCTGGAATTGAATTTGATATAAATCCTTACTTTTTTGGATTGCTGATGATACAGGGATTTTTTGCAGGAATCATGATTGGAAAGTTCTCTGAAGGGACACTGAAACAAGGGCTTGTGCATTCATTAGCCCTTATGACATTAGGGGCATTAATTATTACAATTGTAAAAGGCGGGATAAATTAATTTGGAGGAATGAATATGAAAAGAAAAGGGGAGATACATGTCGATTGGATAATAAGCGTGGCATTGTTTACACTTTATACAATCGGGCTTATTGCATTTATGAGACCAGGGGTATATCAGACTGATACATCTGATATGCTGATTAACCTTCTTGAAGAAAAATTCAGGGAAGATGTTTCTGTTATAGTTTACAGAACTCCATTGATGATTGAGGGTAGTGAAATATCTGAATCTGGAACTTATGGAATTCAAATTGATTTCCCCTTTGAGGGAATTTTAGCGAATTTTGACATGAAAAATAATAATTGGGAATCCGTGCCATTTCAGATAACCACTGCGCCAAGCAAAAAGATGACTGCAACTCTTGACTTTCACAAAGAAGAAAAAAATGTTTTCTGGCTACTGCAATACCCGGGAGTAATTTATGACCCGGTAATACCAAGATGTGAGGGAGAATGCATTGTACCATTACACACTTGGGGTAGCAGAGAGGAAATCGAAGGATTATCCAAGAAGAATTTGAGATATGTAATTGGGATGAATTATGATTCATTAAAGCAGCAATGGGGTTTCCCGGGTGAATTTAGCATAGTGGCCTCGGATATGAATGGAAACATCCTTTACAGCGTGAATGACAACATACCTGCTGGAGCGACAGTTATCTCCAAGGAAATAAGAAAATCAGCAATAGATGAAAATTACAATAGGGAAGAAATTATTGTAACGTTGAAGGCATGGTAAAATTTATATAACTTATACCCCTTTATTAATTTAAAAAGATGAAAGCATTAAAGAAGAACGGGTATTTGAGAACAGTTGAAGCTGTGATAGCAATGCTTCTAGTCTTTGGAGTTATAGTTTATACCGCACCAAAAATTATTATTGATGAAAGTGAAGTGCCCTCAGTGCTGAAAACGGCGCAAGAAGCAATATTTGATGAACTCACTTATAACGAAACAATAAGGAAGCAGATACTTTTATATCCTGACGATGAATCAACAAAAGAAATGGTAAATAATTCTATTGTAAGCAAAATGCCCGGAGGATTTGAATTTAATTCTTTAATAACGAGGGATTTTGAACAAAGCATATCTACATGGCCCATTGACAGAACGGTATATGTAAAGGATATGATGATATCATCAAATCTAGATACCACTGCCTTTCCGATAGTTGTGAGAGTTTACATGTGGAGAAAATGAGCTGGAAAAAAATAATTTCCGGAATTGCAACAGGATTAATTGTATTTTTTATTCTTGCTTTTATTTTTGAAAATTATGTCTCTATGGATCAAATGACTATTTTCGGAGACATATATGATTATGCAAATGAAAGCTCAAAAGAAATGATTACTGCCGGTTTTGTTGAAAATTGCGAGACTATAAAGAAATTACCTTCGGATAGAATTGAGATGATAAATATAAGCAATCCACAGGCAATAATTAATTTATGCCAAAAATTCAATGATCACCAAATAGACCGAAGAGGATTGTATTTTGGGGTGATAGATATAAGCATTGCTGAAAATGGGATTAATGATCCAATTGCACAACTTGGGGAGACCATTCCCGTATTAAATTGGCTTATACAACTTTTAGCTTTTTTCGGAAGATATGCCCTGCTGTTTACAATTCTATTATTTATTTCAATTATTGCAATCAATATCAGAGAACCAATTTTAATCGGGATTATAACATCAAAAATATTAATTAAGGTAACCTATATATTTGTACTGCCATTTATTGTGATTTATCTTTATATTTGGATATTCCCAATTGATACTTCAGCAATGATTTATGCAATGGCGAATGGTAAAATTCCTTTTTCAAGCTGGGTACAAATTGTAGACTTATTGGTGCTATCTTTGGTAAAAATATATACCTTTGCCGCGTTTATTTTAGGTGTTGCGGGCATGGCTATAGGATTTACCGCAAAATATTTATTAAACAAGCAACAAGAAAAACTGTATAAATAGGTAAAAATGATTAAATTCAGATATATAAATGATTTGACTTCAGATGTAATGTTTGAGGCCTATGGAATGAATCTAAAAGAACTTTTTAATAATGCCGCTACGGCAATGTTTACTATTTTCTGTAAAATTGGTAGAGTAATGCCGAAGAAAAAGATTTTAGTTGAAGTTAAGGGCCAAAATAAAGAAGAACTAATGAAAGCTTGGCTGCAAGAATTGATTGCCTTAGTTGATATCGAGGAGAAGTTCTTTTCGCGATTTGATATAATTAAAATCGATGAACAGCATCTAAAAGCAGAGATTTATGGAGAAACTATTTCCCCTGAAAAAGGAAATACTGTAGTGAAGGCGGTTACTAATTATGGATTTGAAATGGGAAAAAAAGGCAAGAAATTATTTGTTCGATTTAGTTTGGATATCTAATCATAATGGCCTTGCGTGGAATATTGTTTTCTTAATTTATGCAGAATAAATGGATTTATTGCATGGTTAATTATATGCCCGCTTATTTTCACAAATTCTGTTGTCGTCAAAGGTTCTGTGTGATTCTTAAACTTGCCTTTTTTTACTGACTCTAAGATTGAATCTATATTGTTCTCACAGTTTAATATAGAATAATTTTTTATTAATTGTATTTTGAAATGCGCATCTGAATTTGTAATTAAGGGGATTTTATGCTGTTTTGCGAATTTTATCGCTTTATTGTTATTAATATTAAAATAACGTGTATAGCAATTTGAATGTTCGATTGCATCAAATAAGTGCTTGTAATCTTTTATAACTTTTGACAAACTCTGCTTTTGCATAAATGGGATACCATAAAATGGATGTGGGGCCATTATTAGAACGTTTTCATCCTTTATTTTTTCTAAATCTGCAAATGTTCTTAATTTGCTTAAATCTTTTTTATAATTAATCAATAAAACATCCTTTTTTTCTAGATTAAGTTCTGCTCCAGGAATTAAATTTATTTGCTTGTATTTAGCATAGTCTTTAATATGAAAATAAGTCTTCAATGGATTTGCAAATTTATTCAAATCTAATCTTTGACCTCCATGCTCTGTGATCGAAAAGACCTTGAATTTCTCTTTTGCTGCCAGATTTATCAATTCTCTTGGCGAGAATTCAGCCTCGTATTTCTCTATAAAATTGGTGTGCGTATGAAAGTTGGATTTTAGCATTCAAGGTAGAATTGCGGATTGATTTATAAGACTTATGGAAAAACTTTTCTATTTTTAGCTTGTTTCAAAACTTTAGCGGATAGTTTCTAAAAGAATTTATTCAAGCTCGGCTGAGAACTTTCTTTTCCATTTAAGAGTTCTTTTAACATTTTCATATCCTGTTCCATCTGAGGTTTAAGATATTGATTATATATTAACGCTGCCGGATGAAATAAAGGAAAGACTTTGTAACTTTTGCCATTAAAGGTCATGTTCTGCAATTTTCCATGTAATTTTGTGATTCCAGCTATTTGATTTATCTTATCGGTATTGCATGATGAAAGAATGAATTTTGTTGCAAAGTTGCCTAAGGTACAGATTATTTTTGGATTTATCACTTTAATTTGTTCTATTAACCAGGGAGTACAGACTTTTATCTCATCTATATTTGGATTCCTATTTTCAGGTGGACGGCATTTCAGAATATTTGCAATGAAAACTTTATCTCGTTCGATATTTGCTATTGTTAAATATTTGTTTAAATCTTGACCTGCCTTGCCTACGAAAGGTTTTCCTTCAATATCCTCATTTGCACCAGGTGCTTCGCCGATGAATAAAATCTCAGCATTTTCTGGACCTGAACCAAAAACTACATTCTTCCTGGTTTTAGATAAATCACATTTAATACATTTTAAACATTCTTCCTTAAGCTGATTAAACATTAAGAATGAAAAATAAAAAGAAATATTTAAAGGTTATCAATAATTTACTAAGATTTCGACGTCTTTGCCGAAAAGTTCTTGGAGCTTATTCAATAGGGCTTCTCCCAAGAAGATTCTAGCAGGAGTAACAGCTTTTGAAATGGCTTTATCAAACTCTTCTATAGTCGTTGCTGTGATTTTTTCTAAGCCCTTTGTTGTGCTGAAATTAGCGACCTTTATTTTGTCGCGTTCTTCTAGGTCTCCAGTAATGAAAGCCTTGTCCCCAATCACAACTACTTCACCGAACTTATTTTGGCCATATTTGAATTTAATTTTAGACCTTTCTAAGCTTGCGGCTTTCTTCCTCTGAATAAATTCTATTACTGCTTTTATGTAAATTCTTGCGTCTTTCATGACTTTTTCGAGCTCTTGCTTTGTCAGTTTGTTGTCATCAGCATCTTTCTTTGCTTTTAAGACAACCTTGAACTGAGTTAATAGATTTTGGGGTAATTTTCCTGTTTCTATCAGTTTCTTCTTGAATGTTTCTTCAACTTTTTCTTCCTTTATGACCGTTTCATCTTCACTTAATAAAGCGTCTCTTGTTACTGCAACGCAGGTGTCATAAACCTCGCAAATATTTTTTTCATGATAACGCATTTCAATCTGCTCAAAAAGCTGCTTGATTCTTTTCAAATAATCTTCAGCATGTTCAAGAAGCATATCAATGTCTTTGCCCTTAATTTCCGTTATTTTTTTGTGCTCGACATCTTTGAAATACCTTCTCACTTTCTCCAAGGCATCTATGTGTTTCTTTTCAAGCATTTTTTCTTTCTTGACAAATATCTCATTCATCAAAGTAACCGTTTCTTTAGGAGTTGGAGGAGGCAAACCGTACAACATCAAAGCCGCCTGCGAAGGATTTAGCAAAGCATAGAATAAATCTTCACCTACAATGCTTAGCATTTTGAATTTTGTCCTTTCTATAAGTTTTTCTCCAATTTCCATGTTCATGTCTATTGCTTCTTTGCTTGGCTTCACTCTGCCTGACTGCAATAGAATTTTCCATGGAACGAAAACTCCACGATCATACAATGGGATGCCGTCTCTTAACAAGGTGTAAATTACGGGATTTGCATCTTTTAAATTATCCCAGAAATCTGTAAGGATATAAGTTTGAACATGCAAATCTTTTTTTACGCCTGTGATTTTCATGGCTTCAAATGCCATAGACTGAATTATTGCTCTTAACTTGTCTTTTAATTCAGCTCTGGACATTTTCTTGACATCTGTATCATCTACAATAACATAAACATCAATATCGTTAGATTTTTCTCCCCTGAACAATGAACCTGCCGCAACATAACTTAGAATATATTTTTCGAATTTCTGCACAGTCATCTGCTTATGAATCTCCGATATTCTCAATGCTGCTAAAATATCCGTCGGGTCATGCAAAGGCGCTGAGACAGCAATTGTTTTCAATAAATCATATTTACCGTCTAAGCAAGCTTCTCTCAATTCTGATAAAAGCATTGTCTGTGGCTCTATATTTTTATCCTGATCTTGAGCCATTTTTGTAATTATGGTCCCCATTTTTGAGCTTAGTTCTTCTTTGCTCATTTTCTTTGAATCAGAATCATCAACTAGAACTAAGACATTGATCTTATCCTTGTCTATTTCTTTTCCTTCTTCTGGTTTTTCCGGAGGTAATAGTGAAACACCGATTATATAACTTTCAAATTTTTTTAGAATATCATCTTTAAATTTTTCAAGCTTTTGCTTAATCTTTTTTAATTTCTCTTCTACTTCTTTTGGCATCTGTATACCTTCTGGTAAGGTATCAGGCAAATTTAATTCCTTATTAGCCATTTTATTATTCCTCCAAATTATGATATTATTGTTATATTGTGGGTTATAAGACAGATATATTAATAATAAAAGTTATCTTAGACTGATTATATGTGGGACATTTTTATCATATAAGTTAATTTTATAAACTTGTTATGACTAGATAACCGCTATGATTGAGTTTTACAAACCAATACAGACCATAAGCTTAGGTTTTTTTAATGTTTATACTTGGGGGCTGATGGTAGCATTAGGTTTTTTACTAGTTTTATATTTAGCTGCTAAAAATTCTAAAAGAAAAGACAAGCAAGTAATTTATAATTTAGGATTCTATGCATTGTTAGGGACCATAATTGGCGGGAGAGCTGCTTTTATCTTTGTGAATTGGGACTTCTATTCTATACATTTGGCTGATATTTTGAAGCTTTGGGAAGGTGGCATGATGTTCTATGGCGGTTTTTTGCTGGCCATAGTTTTTATGACTATTTATGCTCAGATCAAGAAGATTGATTTTTTATATTATGCAGATATACTTGTGACATATTTAGGACTAGGAATATTTTTGAGCAGAATTGGCTGTTTGCTTAATGGCTGTTGTTTCGGTTTAGAAACTTCATTACCTTGGGCAATGAGATTTCCAATGGCTCCAGACATGGCACCGAGACATCCAACCCAAATGTATATGGCCCTAGCAGGTTTAATCTTGTTTTTTATACTTTATTATTCCAAAAATTTATTTAAGGGATTTAAGTTTTATTTATTTTTAGCATTATATTCATTTTTCCAGTTTTTTATTGAATTTTTCAGATATTATGAAACTGCAAGTTACTATATTTTTGCCTTTACTCTATCTCAGTGGATTAGTGTGGGAATTTTTATGATTTCTATGTATTTAATCTTAAGAAAGGTCATTAAGTGAGATTTATAGTTTATTTTAGCGAAAAGATTAAATATTTCAACTGAAATGCGAAGTTCATGGTTTTTGATAAGATATCCAATGCATTGGGATTTGGAAACATAGCTTACTTCCCCGGATGCCTGACTAAACACGTATTGCCTAAAATTGAACAGAATTACAAAAAAATTTTGGATAAAATGGGCATTGACTATATTACCATTGATTTGAGCTGCTGCGGTTCACCCTGTCAAAATGCAGGATATGAAACAGATTTTCAATTATTATTAAATAAAAATTTGGCAGATTTTAAAAAATATGGAGTTAAAAAGATAATAACAAATTGCCCTGCTTGTTATAAAGTTCTGAAAGAGCAATATAAATTAAATGTTGAGCATATTTCAACGGTAATTTGGAAAAATATAAAGAACTTTGAGCCAAATAAATTTGATGAACAGATAAGCTATCATGATCCATGCCACCTGGGTAGGCATTCAGGGATATATGAAGAACCAAGAAATATTTTAAAACATTTGGGCTTTAAGATTGTTGAAATGAGAGGTAATAGGGAAAAAGCTTTGTGTTGCGGAGGCGGCGCCGGAATGAAATCAAACTTCCCAAATGAATCAAATAAAATCGCAAAATTGAGGTTAGAACAGGTAAAAACCCATAAACTTGTAACTTTCTGTCCATTATGCTATTCGCACCTTAAAGAAAATGCCGAAGATACACAAGTAATTGAATTTTCAGAGGTAATGCTATGACTTTTTTGAATAAATATATTGATGAAGTGTCTGAAAGTGAAGAGGATAAAATGGCCTATGCGACAGATGCTTCAGGTGTAATTGGGAAAGTTCGAAGAGTGATATGTCCAAAGAATTTAGATGAGGTAAGAAAGGCAGTAATATATGCGAAAAGAAACAAAATGGATTTAGTCCCAAGGGGAGCAGGTACTGGATTGGTCGGGGGAGCTGTGCCGAATGATTCAATTGTTTTAGATGTGTCAAGAATGAATAAAATCTTAGAAATAGATAAAATAGGAAAGATTGTTACTGTTGAACCTGGCGTTGTTTTAGATGACCTGAATAGTGTCTTGGGGGAGCTATTCTTCCCAATAGTTCCAGGTAGCCATAGGGCATGCACAATTGGGGGAATGATTGCCACAAATGCTGCAGGGATGATGGCCTTAAAATACGGAACAACTTGCGATTGGATTGAAGAGCTCGAAGTGGTTGATGATACTTATAGGGTTAAAAAAATTAAAGAGATTAAAGATTTTTGTGGTCGAGAAGGCACGACTGGAATAATAGTTAAAGCAAAATTAAGAGTAACTATTAGACCTGAAAAAACTTCTTTAAATTTATTTAGCTTTCAAAGCATAACTCCGATGCTTGAAATGGTGAATGAATTAAAAGTTAGGGCGGATGTAATCGCAATAGAATATTTGGATAAAATAACTTCGCGAATATCTGGTTTAGGGGAAAAATTTCATTTAATTGTGGAATATGAAAATGATTCTGGAAAGATTAACGAAGAGAAAGAAAAAGAGAAAGTATGGAAAATACGAGAAGCATTGAGTTCACAGCTGATCTCAAGAAAATTAGAGGTTGCAGAAGATCCATGGATTCCTGACGAGGGGTTAGGACAATTCTTATATTGGCTTGCTGAAAATAAAATTCCTGCTTTTGGGCATATAGGCTTTGGAGTGATACATCCACATTTTAGAAGAAACGATATGAATATAGAAATGATGTTTAATATAGTAAAAAAATTGAATGGAAAAGTATCTGGGGAACATGGGATTGGCGTAGTGAAGAGGAATTTTATTTCTGATGAAGAAAAAGTAAGATTTATGAGATTGAAACAAATTTATGACAAAGAGAATATATTTAATAGGGGTAAGATATATGGTTGATTGCTCAAAATGTGGTCTTTGCCGGGCTGTGTGTCCAGTCTATCTGGCTGTGCTGAAGGAGTCTTCAAGCCCGAGGGGAAAAGCGATATTTAAAGAGAATGGTAAATTAAGTGATTTATTTTATATGTGTACTTTATGTGGAATGTGCAAAAAGAACTGTCCGATAGAAGTGGATTTAGAGATAAGGAAACAAAGAACTCAACTAATTGAGGCAGGGAAAGAAACCGAAGCAAATAAAGCTATGATTGAGAATATAAGAAAATATGGGAATCCTTTTGGGAAGATTGAAAAGGGTAAAAAACTTAAAACCTTATTCTGCTGTTAATTGAATAATAGTTTTATCATTAAATTTTAGAATTGGAGTGTAGGCCCAGGCTTTTTCTTTTGGTAGGATATATCCATAGGGCCTTAGAATGTGGGGATCAAAGTAATATATTTTATTATCAATGGCAATTTCAACCCACATGTGGCCAGTTTTAATGCTTTCTATAATTCCTGAGTTTTTTTCATTTATTATATTCTGCTGTTTTAATTCTCCTACAACAAGATATAATTCCCCTATTTCTGAATTTATTTTGCTTATCTGTTTTAATAACGAAGCCAAAAGTATTGCCCTGCAATCGCAGTCTCCGACACCCAATTTTAATGTTTCCAAGGGAAATTTCCAATTCTCTATCCGTTCTGGGACTAATGGAGATTTTATCTTATCAAGAATATATTTTCCTGTTATTTTTACTATCTCTTCTGCACTTGCATTGTTCGCTATTCCTAATTCTTGCACTATTCTCTCTAATCCCTCGGTTTTTATAAATTCTTTTAGATTTATATATGCATAGTCATTATTCCTTACATTATAAGCAAATTTAAAATTTTTTACTAAATCGCTTAATGAATTATCCTCAAAATAGGGCATAAGAGTTTCTATCCCCCTTATTTCGGGTTTTGAATTATGAAGTTCAAAATAAAGCAACATTTTTGCCGCGTTTATTTTTGAATGATATTTATTACAAATTGTTTCTGTAACTTTTTTCCCAAATAAACCTTCAGAAATACTTATTACCTTATCGGCAAGTTCATAAATGCTAAAATTTTTATCCTGCGCATACATTTTTTTTATTGCCTGTATTGCTTCACCAGTAAGATGATCATAAGTTGATTTACCCAAACCTAAGAACTTTCTTTTTACTTTTATAACTCGACCATCAAATTTGTCTTTATTATCGCTCATAACCTGGCTATCCACATAAAATAACATTGATAGAAGTTGATCTTTATTGACTTCACCATTAATTTCAGCATATTTAACATAATCTTCAATAAAATT
Organism: Candidatus Woesearchaeota archaeon; assembly: GCA_018303545.1. Lineage (GTDB taxonomy): Archaea > Nanobdellota > Nanobdellia > SCGC-AAA011-G17 > JAGVXY01 > JAGVXY01. The sequence goes on from JAGVXY010000017.1 coordinate 27,100, forward strand.
TCTCTTATTATATGTATTTTGTATCGCATAAACTGTAATTAAGGCATCTTTTATATCTTGTTCTGAGAGCTTATCTTGAGCCAGAGCATAATCTCCTAAGAATAAAATAGGCAATAATATTCTGACAATTTTGCTAACTATCTTCATCATTGTGTTTATTTGCTTTTTTATCTATATTTTTAAGTCTATTTGCGTTTTCTGTTCCTTTTCGAACTTTTTTCTGTATTGATTTAATTTTTATAGTGATTGAATGTTACAACTGCAAAAGAATTTCACCTATTTATAATATATTTCTTAAAGTTTTGTTTGTGAAAGTTCCTTTTTGTATTATATATGTTTATAAATGAATTTTTACATTGTTAATTGAAAGAGGGGGTGGTTATTAGTTGACAAAAAAGGTTAGATTGTTTTCGGCCAAATCTTGTCCTTTTTGCTTTCTCGTGGAAGAGTTTTTGAAGGACAAGAAGATAGCGTTCGAGAAAGTCATGGTGGATCAGGACCAAAAAATGGCAGATTACATTGTAAAAAGATCTGGACAGAGAGCCTTACCTGTAACTGAGGTCGATGGAAAAGTGATTGTTGGTTACAATAAGGAAGAACTTGGAAAAGTCTTGGGAATTATTGTTTAATTCTTTTTTATTTTACTTTAAAATTTTCCAAAAAGTTTGTGACATATTTTGCTAATACCATCACAAAATTTATTTCAAATGTTGTAGGCATGTTCAGATTCGGATTCTTTAACAATTGAGACAACCTTTGCTCCCCTGCATGAGTGTGCAGATATTCTATTTTTGCCTGCAATGAAATCAAATCATCAGACATTAATGAGCCTATTCTGGTGTTCTTTATGCTTGAAAGAGATTTTAATAATTCGTTTGTTCTTCTAGAAACTCTATTGTGATCTCCGGCTAATGAAACGGCCTCATTATATTTTTTCACGAAGGATAATAACATTTCTTTATCTTTTTCAAGCATGACTAAGGTGTTTAAATATTTGCTATGAATCTCTTTTATTTCAGCAAGTTTTTCATTTGCCGTATTTGTAAGATAATTCATTAATTTATCTTCAAAACCTAAATGGGCAATGTAGTTGTTGTAATTCCTCCTAAATCTCTTAAAATAAAAATCAAAAAATCCAATATCATCTAAGAATTTTTTCTGCTTTTCAATTATGAAATGATTCTGCTTAAAAATATCTGAAATTTCTAAGAATATCTTCCGCATATCTTTTATCTCTTCAGATATCTTCTTATTATTTATCGTGGTGCCTTTGAATGATTCCTTATTTGAAGTTATCAATCGGATTAGTTCTTTATTCACACTTATTTCTGTTTTCAATAGTTTTCTTAGGCGTTTTATATCTGATTCTAATGGTTTAATCCTTGAAAGCTGGCGTTTGCGCTTGTAACATGCCAGTTTTGATACAACAAGAGACTGGATTTTATCCATGTTTCTTATATAAAATCTAAAAATTTATATATCTTGTGCTATTTTTTATGAACTTATGGCTGGAATCAAAGATGCAATGAATAAAGGAAATGGCAGGGTAGAGATAAAAGGATGGGTATACAGAGAGAGAAAAAGCAATAAATTCATATTTTTGGTGATTAGGGATTCGGATGATATAATACAATGCGTTGTAAAAAGAGATAGTGTCTCTGACAAAATATGGAATGCTACTGAGAAAATACTCGTTGAAAGTTCTGTTGTGTTAAAAGGTGAGATAAAAGAAGATTCAAGAGCACCAACCGGGTTTGAGATTAGTGTTTCTGATTTAGAAGTTGTGCATTATGCGGAGGATTTTCCAATAAATAAAGATCCTAGCCCAGAATATTTACTTGATATTAGACATTTGTCTTTGAGAACTAGAAAGATTACTGCAGTAATGAAAATTCGTTCCACTGTTTTTGGGGCTATTCATGAATATTACAGAAAGTTAGGATACTATGAATATCAAAGTCCTTCATTAATTTCAAATCCTGCTGAAGGCGGAAGCTCGCTTTTTGAAGTTAAATATTTTGACAAAAAAATGTTTTTAACACAAACTTGGCAATTATATGCAGAAGCAGGAATTTTTGCCTTAGAGAAAATTTATACTTTAGCTCCTTCATTCAGAGCAGAGAAATCAAAGACTGCAAGACATTTAACTGAATATTGGCATGCTGAAGTTGAAGCTGCATGGATGGATTTGAACGGTTTACAAGATTTGGCTGAAGGACTGATTAAACATATTGTCTTTAAAGTTCTAGAAGTGAATAAAAAAGAACTTGAAATACTCGGAAGAGATTATAGAGATTTGGAGCCGACTGCAAATAAAGGCTTCCCAAGAATAACTTATGACCAGGCATTAAAATTGTTGAAAGAAAAATTTGATTTTGAAATTGAATGGGGTAAGGATCTAAGAACAATAGAAGAAGATAAACTCTCTTCATTATATGATACACCTGTGATAATTACAAGGTATCCCAAGGAAGTCAAGGCTTTTTATATGAAGCAAGACCCTGAGAATTCTAAAGTTGTTCTTTGTTTTGATTTGATAGGCCCTGAAGGTTATGGTGAATTAATTGGGGCTTCGCAAAGAGAAGAGAGCATTGATGAATTAAAAGCTAAATTAAAAAAAGAAGGGGAGGATCCTAAAAAGTATGAATGGTATTTAGATACGAGAAAATACGGCTCTGTGCCTCATTCTGGTTTTGGGATGGGTGTTGAAAGGGTTGTTTCTTGGATATGTAAATTAGATTCAATAAAGGACGCAATTGCTTTCCCAAGAACAATATATCGAGTCTTACCATGAACTGGCTTATTTTTACATTTGGAACTTTTATTTGTTTAGGAATTTTTCAAATTTTGCAAAAACTTGGAGCAGGGAGATTAGAACCTGTGGCTATGAATTTTTTCTATCAAGGAACTGCGGCCTTATTGATGACTTCAATATTTTTGTATAATGTTTTGATTTCAGGAAAAAATTATTCCTTAAATAAAGCAGGATTATTATTTGCTATTTTAATGGGTCTGCTTATTGTTTTTAGCAATTTATTTTTATTTACTGCTTTGAAGAATGGTCCTGTGTCAAGGATATTACCGATAGTTTCAATGTCTTTTGCTGTTGCGGTAATCTTTGGTTTTTTGGTTTTGAATGAGCCTTTTACATGGAAAATTGGTTTAGGCTTAGGTTTTGCTGTTGCTTCTGTTTTTTTGCTTTCAAGCTAATGTGTTGCCTTATTTGCGAAGAATGATAGATTTATATATTATTTAATTTATTTTCGTCAAGATGGTTTGGAATAAAACTAAAGAACATGTTAAAAATTTAAATAAATTTAAAGTAGTCTATCGTGGCGAGATAGACTCAGGTTATATACCTTTAGTTACGTATGAATTATATTTCTGCAGGGCTTTAGCTTTTGAATATGAAGGCAAGGGGGTATTGGCTCATGTGACTCCGCCTTATTCTAATTTGGAATACCTTATTGAAAAGATGTTTGATGAAATCAATGCAAGGAGCAGCTTTATTCATAAGGTCAATGGGCTTTGTGTCTGTGGTTATAATAAATTTAGGGATGGTTTTGACTTTATTTCAATCAAACGATTCCTTGTTCAGAAAGGCATTAATCTTGTAGGGTTTTATGATGACAAGCTACAGTATAGAAAACAGGTTGCTGATGATGATGATGCAAAAGATGTAATATTTTTGCCTGAAAAAAGGGAACTATATGTATATAAAAAGAAAAAAATTATTCATTTTAAATATTAATAAACAATATTAACAGCTAAACTGTTTCCTGATTGGAGTTTTTTTAATTAAAATAGTTTTTGTTTTTAGGAAAAGTTTTTATACCTCAACTTAATTATTCTATCCTTATGATAATCGGACTTGTCGGTAAACCATCAGCAGGAAAATCAACTTTTTTTA
>JAGVXY010000018.1 GCA_018303545.1 Candidatus Woesearchaeota archaeon
ATTAAAGCCTTTATTTATAAATTTTACGTTCTAAATTTTAAATTCACAAGCATTATAAAGGATTTATATGAATAATAAAATTCAGATGAACGAAGGAAAAAAGGAAACATTGTACTATTTTGTATTGAATATTGCATCTAAAGCAATAGTCTACTTGATGCTCTTGGTATTTGCCAATTTTTTCACAAAAGAGGCATATGGCCGAGCATCCTTCATAATTTCAATTTTTTATATCATTTTAATGTTCACTATGCTGGGTATGCCCAATACAATGATCTCTTGGATAGTTAAACGCAAAGATACAAGCTCTGTGTTTTATTTTCTGTTATTGATTACAGGTATAACCATTGCTGCAGGTTCAATATTTTCTTATATCTACAATTATGTTTGGATTCTGCCATTAATATTTGCCCTATTATTTTTGCTGATTACCAATTTTGGTCTTGCTCTATTTAGAGTAAATCACAAACATCATTTTTTCCAGTTATATTACACGATAGTTAATTTAAGCATTTTAATCTTGGCTTATTTTTTTCAAGATGGTGGCGCAGCAGGTATTGTTAACGCATATGCATTGACATATATCTGGCTTACCTTACCAATTGTTTTTTTCAATAGGCACCAAATATGGCGTATTGTCAAAAGAGTGCGCATAGATTTTGAGGTGATAAGATTGTATTTCATAAAAGGTTTGGCTACTTCATTGTTAGTCAGTTCAATTGGTTTTTTGATGTGGGTTGATTCTAGTATTTTAGGTTTAATTTCTACATTTGAGAATGTGGCAAAGTATAGTGTTGTTAGTTCAATCAGTAATGGCATTTCAATTTTCTCTGCCAGTATCTCTGTATTTATGCTGACAAGAAGCGCAGAAGTCGAGGATGCAATGCTTTCAAAAAATATCTTAAACCGAAGCACGAGGTTGGCCATATTTTTCTCAGTTTCTGTTGCATTGGTATTAAATTCATTGATATTTATTTTAATGAAATTATTCTTTAAGCAATATATAGGAACTGAAATATTTGTTATGATTCTATCTACAGGCATGATTTTTTATAGCATTACGATGCTTCAATGTTTTTATCTTACAGGTGCGTTAAGGCAAGAGATTGCTTTAGCGCCAATAGGCATTGCTGCAATTATTAATATAGTTTTAGATTTTATTCTTGTTCCTTATTTTGGTTTATATGGGATTTGCATTGCGACTGCTTTTGCTCATTTTTTTGCATTTTTCTGGTTATCCTCCCGTATGAATCAGTTGCGCGAAATCTGGCTTTTATTGTTGATTCTATGGATGATTCCTTTAGCCTACTATATGGGGATTTATGGAATGTTTCTTATTTTTGTGGCAATTCCCATTTTATTCAAGCTAAAATTAATAGAGAAAGAAGATCTTAATGTAGTCAAGAATACATTTCTTTCAATTATAAAAAGATAATATGCGCCTGCCGGGGCTCGAACCCGGGTCTCAAGCTTGGGAAGCTCAAATACTAACCACTATACTACAAGCGCTTACGAATTAATCTCTATCAAAGAAATATATAAACTTTATGGGGCTGCCGGGATTCGAACCCGGGTCAAAAGGCCCCGAACCTTACAGGCTACCAAGCTACCCCACAGTCCCGAAATAAATTTTAATAGAGATTTTAATTTGATATATAAATCTTATGCCTGTGTCAGTTTGAAGATGATATCAAATGTCTTTTTTAGGTCTTTTTCATCCACAATTATAATGTGTTCAGAATAACAGATCATCGAATCAACTATGCTAATATTATTTGCTGCCAGCTCATTTGATAGCATAGCAAATATCCCTGACGTTTTTGTTATATCTGTATTATAGTCTATAGACACTTCTCCCAGTTTGTTTGTTAAATCCATTATTTCTCTTTGATTAAATGTATCTTCAATCAGTTTTACATTGTTTTCGTCTATTATTATCTTAATAAATTTAGAGACCTCAAATATTCTCAGAGTATCTCCTGCATCAAAATCAATCTTTGAGTAGAGTTGTGTCAGTTTTTTTCTTACTTCCGAATTCTTCTTGAAGAGAACGGAAGCTAACTTTGTTTTTGTCGAAAACTTCGCCTTTTTTATTAATTGGTAGATTTTTATCAAACTTTCTTTTTTTTCGGCATTTCCCTCATATCTTCTTATTGCGCTGATTATAGCATCAAGATTTTTAGTTAAATCATGTTCCTTTGCTATAATTCTAGCCAATGCGCTGATATTAATCAGTCCTTCCAGCAGCAGTTTCTTTACTGCAGCATCATTGTCTATTCTTCTCCAGACTTCTCGGTTTATATTTGTCATATATTACATAAATTAGTCATTATTTATAAATTTTACTATTATTTGTCAAATAATTTAAATAGCTCAATTGTATCCATTCTAGTCAGAGGTGATAGGAGAAAAATGACCAAATTACAAGAAGTAGGGTATGAAGGGTGTATATGGGAATTAGAGCAAATATTGCAGAATTTGCGTCTAGAACGAGAGACTCAGGTGCTTAGATGGACGTATCAAATGACCCCAGATGGCTGCATTAAAGCAGAATATCATCCGAAGGATTTGAAGGATACTAAAAGATAGGTGATAGGAGAAAACAATGAAAGATCCAATGAAAAGGTTAGAAGAGATTGCAAGAGAAGCAGGTCTTAAAGAAGAAAAGATAAGGGAAATAATCTACGGAGAAAAAACAAAACCTGAAGTCAAACCCGTTGAAAATTATGAACGTCATGGATGTGGTCATGATGAACGGGACTTCTATGAGGACAATAGAATACAGAAAAGAGATGAATGGTGGGTTGAACGAAATCGGCAGCGACAAGAAGCCGTTGGCTGGAGAGAGATGAGAACTCCTTGGAACGGAAGAACGGACGGGAGATAAGAACCAATTAAATCTTTTTTATTCTTTTAAATCCTTTTCATCCACAATTATCTTTGTGCAAAATCTCCTAGTTTTAATATTCATGAAGGATCAATGCCGTCTTGCTTACAAATTTTCTTGCGTTCTCGAATATTTCATCCAGCCGCCTTTCCGTATATGTTTTTATCGCCGAGTATCTTGCGATATGGCTTTCGGTTTTTGCATCCTCAAAATATTTTACATATTCGTCCTCAAATATTTTGTATGCTTGGTTTAGTAGCTCCAAGTCTTCCTTTTCTATTTGAGTGGGCACGCAAAGGTAGCCTAGTGCGATTTGAGCGGCATCGTGGTCATGAACCTCATATCCTTTAGTCAGAATCAGGGCTTTTGCGCAATAAAGCATTGAATAATAACAGATTGTTATTGCCCAATAATTCCAGTAAATCTTCTCAGGCTCGCCTTGAGAAGGCAGGATACTTTTGTTATGTTTGGCTATGAGCAGGCTATTTTCCCCTTTCTTTAGGAATAGCTTGATTTTGAATTGTTTGTTCGATTTTGTTATTCTGTCTTTCCTTACACACTTATTGAATAATTTTTCTGCATTATCCATTCAGCACATACCCCCAGAATCTTTCAGGGTTGCTAAGAATCACATGGTCTTTTAATGCCTGCTTCCCAACATTTTCTTCTTTTTCCTTGAGCATTTTTACGAATTCATTTTTTGTTATGAATATAGGATTAATCTTTTTTCTGAATAATATTTCGTACCTTGAGAAGGAGATAGACTTATTTCCTTGGCTATTGATTATAAGCAGATCTATGTCTGAAGATGCTTTTTCCGTTCCTTTGGCATAGCTTCCAAATAACAAAACTGTTTCATCTGCATTAAGTTCTTTTGTTATTTTTGTTATTAGAGGATATTTTTTTAAGTATTCCATCTTGTATTCTTCAGAGCTTATAGTTAAGTAAGATTTTATCGCAGGATTATCTTTATTTAGCTCAACAAGGGTAGATTTGCCCGCAGTTTTTAGATTAACTATCTCTTTCATTTTTTTAATCGTCCTATGGAATGTAGCGTAAGGTATTTTTGTCAATTTGCTCAGCTCATGCATTGTAAATGCTTGATTTATGTTCTTTCCCAAGTAATTTATTATTTTTAATTTATTATCCATATGTGGATAATATTATCCATTTATGATATATAAACTTTTTGGTTTTTGGTCTGAATTTTATTTGGAATAATTCTTTATATCTGTTTCTCTGAAATATTCGCAAGGTTTTCGGTAAAGCCAAAGATTATATCCCTTAGGGGGTATATCCCAAGCAATAAGAATGCCATTAATCTATACGGGGCGCTAGATACAGATTTTAAAATAATAATCTGGGGCTACCCGGATTTGAACCGGGGTCTTATGCTCCCTAAGCACAAAGGCTACCAAGCTACCCCATAGCCCCTTAAAATTATCTATACGAAATAACTTATATTTAAACTTTTTGAGAATCATAACTTTAAATTAATGCTTGAATTTATCTATCCACTTATGTGCTTTTTTATAAAATTTTAATTTTAAGAACTTATTGATTAATAGTTATCATTTGATGATAATCTTCATAACTTAAATAAAACAAAAATAGTATATAAATATTTCTTTTATTAAAAAGTGGGGCTACCCGGATTTGAACCGGGGTCTTAAGGTCCCAAACCTCAAAGGCTACCAAGCTACCCCATAGCCCCACAATGTATTTACAAAACCGGCCTTTCTTTTTAAACCTTTTGCCTAAAGAAGTATTTTTTATATCTTATTTATATTCTCTATTATCTCTTCGCAAGTCTGCATTGCTCCAGTATAATAATCATGCACTGGATCTGAGTCATTCATTATCAGCACATCTATTATTTTATCATTCCCTTCAGGGTCTCTTTTAATATTCTGTAAATCGGATTTACCAAAAATATCTCTTTCTCTTAATTCGAGCCTTTTTAATTTTGTATGTAGTTTATTTACCATGTCTAGAATTTTAACTTTGTCTCCTTGCACTAAAGCATCGCTTAAAGCATTATATAGCATCTTTTCAATTATCAGTTCTTGTCTTCCAAGTTTTGTTCCCCCATTCTTTCTAGTGTATACTCTTCCAATTGCAAAGTTTATTCCTTTGCAGTCTCCTTCTAAAGATCTTATCGCTTTTGTTATGTCTTCCTTAGTCATCTGCTTTTTAATAACTGGTTTTCTTATCACATTGCCCATATAAATTATGAATATCAGCACATAAGAAATAATTATATTAAGCAACGCTAGAAAGCTTATATCCAAATTATCTATCGCAGGGAATATATGAATATCATATATTATAAGGAAGAATAAAGCAGTTATCACCGGCACAGTCCACACAAAGAAATCTTCTTCTATTTCTCTGTCTAATATTAAGATTGCTGTGGAAATATTTATGAATGAAGGCAAAAAGGCCAGAAAAGTCATTACAGGATCAGCCTCTGTGGCAACAGTAAGAAACATTACAAACACAAGTAATATGCTGACCGCAAAAACTCTTGAGGACACTTTTGAAAAATTCATATTTATTCACTTAATTCAATCTGATTTAAATAGGTTTTGCCTTATTTTTAAATAATTATAGAACATCATTCCACAAGTGTTTTTATATCTCCTTAGTTTGCTATGCTTTGGCAGAAACTCTGTCGGGAGGCAAATAAAATGTTAGGCGTCGTATTAGCAGGTGGTTCAGGCACAAGACTTTGGCCAAATACTATGGTTTTAAATAAACATATAGTTCGAGTAGGCAAATTGCCCATGATAGAATATCCTATTTACTCTTTGGTTAGAGCAGGCATAAAAGACATTGCAATAGTCTCCGGAGGAGAGCATTTTGAACAGATTGAACGCTACTTAGGCAATGGCTCCGAAAGAGGAGTTCATTTTCATTATGAAAATCAAAATAGGGCAAATGAAAAGCCTAAAGGAATTGCCCATGCCTTAAGTTTAGTTGAACGTTTAGCTGGAAAAGAGAATGTTTTCGTAATTTTAGGCGATAATATTATTGAAGACAAATTGGACTTTTCAGAAGCACCAAAAATCTTTCTAAAAAAAGTTAAGGATCCTAAACGTTTTGGTGTTGCCAAGATAGATGAGAAAAAAATTAGTTACATCATAGAAAAGCCTGAAGAATATGTGAGTGACTTTGCAGTAATTGGTGCTTATGTTTATACCTCCGAAGTTTTCGAATTTATTAGGACCCTAAAACCATCTGAGCGAGGTGAATTAGAGATTACAGATGTAAATAATTTCTATCTTAAGAAAGGTAACTTATCATATCAAAAACTGAAAGGTTTTTGGTCCGATGCAGGCACACAGAATAGTATACTAAGGGCAGACAATTTAGTTAGAAAATCTGGATTGGACGACCAGATTATCGGGGAATTTCCTTTTTTAGATATTCAGAATTGAAACGGGCCTAGCGGGATTTGAACCCCCGTTTCACGGTCCGAAGCCGCGCGTCCTATCCAAGCTAGACTATAGGCCCAAATAATCAGAATAAACTAGTCTTAGTATATAAACTTTATTTAAAAACTATAGCCCAAATTCATCAATGAATTTAACGATGGTATTATACTTTTCAAGAAACTTAAAACCCTTCTCTGTAAGAGAAAAAAACCTATCTTCATTTTCAACAACCTCTTTTACAAGATCCTTCTCTATCAAATCTCCAATATATTCCTTAAATCGAGCAGTGGCTAAATTTGATTTCCTAAGTAAAGGTGTCGGTTTTATAGAATTATTATTCTTTTCGATAATAATTAATATATCTCTCCGTATCTCTAACTTGCCTCGTTTTATCATTTTAATCTGAACCCACTTTTCTTAATACCTTGTAGAGAATCAGTAAAAAAATTCCTGAAGATATCATATATATTAATAGTTGGAATAATTCTAAAAATCTTGGTAGCAATATGTCAATTATGTTGAATATCCAGAATGCAAAAAGCAAAAGATAAATTGCATAAAGACTATTTCTTGATTTTTTATAAGCAATATAAACTATGAATGCTACAAGTATAAATAAAACTAGATTAACTCCCAAATATACAAACATATTTCTTGACAATACGCTTATTATTGCTACAAAAAATGCACCTGCATGGAAAAGGTAAATCTTTTTTCCGTTCCATTTTTTGGTCATAACACTATAAAGCAGATAGAAAATAGCCATTGTGCTGGCATATATGAAAACTAGCAGTCCAATCAATCCAAAAATATGGGGCACGTACATATCCGATAAAAAAAATAAATATTTTAACACAGATCTAAAAAAGTAAGCAACAGCAAAAAATAAGAATGCACTTCTGAAATATTTTATACCCTTATATTCACTTAGTTCATACATTTCTTTAGTCGCAAAATAAATCATCATACTGCAGACGATTATAACAAAAGAATAAATTAATTCAGTTCCGAATCCTATCGCAAAAAATGGTCCCATTATCTTATTTAACCGAACAAAGTATTTAAATTTTTTTAAGTTAAATGGACTTCAAATCCACCCTGCTTAAAAGCAAACTTCTATTAAACAGAACCAATGGAAAGTGTAATTCGCATTGATCATGTATGGAAACAATATCATATGGGCGATGCTGGTCCATTGATAGTACTAAAAGATATAAATCTTGATATCAAGAAAGGCGAATTTGTTGCCATCACTGGTCCTTCAGGCTCCGGCAAGTCCACAATGATGCACATTATCGGTGTATTAGATCGACCTTCACAGGGGGATATTTTTTTAAAAAATCGAAGCATTTCAACGATGTCAAAATCAGAGCTTGCTATCCTTAGAGGAAAAACAATCGGTTTCATTTTTCAGCAATTTAATCTTTTCCCAACATTAAGCGCATTAGAGAATGTCGCTCTCCCGATGGAAATAATTAATGAATCAGAAGATGATGCATTGAAAAGAGCGGAGAAACTTCTTGTTATGCTGGGATTAGGGGACAGAATGCATCACAAACCAACAGAATTAAGTGGGGGTCAGCAGCAAAGAGTCGCGATTGCAAGAGCTTTATCCAACAATCCAGAAGTTATTCTAGCAGATGAACCCACAGGCAATCTTGATAGTAAAACTGGCGCATTTGTGATGGATTTTTTAGGCAAATTGCATAAAGAAGAAGGTAAAACGGTTATATTAATAACACATGATCTTAATCTGGTAAAATATGCTAAACGGATCATTCATATTAAAGATGGTAGTATAATTAAAGATACTAAGGAGGAAAAAAAATGAAAAAAAATGTATTTTTTATATTTTTGATATTGTTAATGCCGATTATTGTTTCTGCGCAAGAGACATGCAATCTGCAGGTTACATTATTAAATCAGGATCCATATCCGGCAATCCCTGATTCTTATGTAAAGCTTGTGTTTCAGGTAAGCGGCCTTTCAGACCCATCTTGTAAGGGAGCAAGATTTGAAATATTGCCAAGTTATCCTTTCTCATTAGACACAGGTGATGCACTGAGAACATTAGATGATACGACTTGGACTTCATCAAATTTTAAGAGTGATTGGATGGTTCCATATAAACTCAGAGTAGATGCTGACGCATTAGATGGAGAAACAGAGATAGAAGTTCGAGCATCTCCTGGTTCGTGGGGTATAACACAAAATTTTATTAGAAAAGTATTTCCCATTACGATACAAGATGCAAGGACTGATTTTGATGCGGTTGTTCAGGATGTAAGCGGTTCAAGCGTTTCAATTGCTCTAGCAAATACCGGAAAATACGCTGCAAATTCAGTGGTCGTCAGGATTCCAGAGCAGGAAGGATTTAGCGCCGTAGGCACAGATGGTCAGATGGTGGGAAATCTTGCAAGCGGAGATTATACCGTTGTCAGTTTTGAACTAAAAGAAAAAGGTTCCTCTGATTCAAAACTTTTATTTGACATATATTATACTGATAGCCTTGGTAAAAGAAGAATTGTAACCAAAGAATTGCCCATAGACTTAAACTCAAATTCAATTATATCGAGCCTTGATAGTTCAATGCTGACGCAAAAAAATCAGGGATTTTTTTCATCATTGGCATCTAATTGGGTATTTTGGATAGTTGCTATCGCTGTCTTGGGTTTAACCGGCTGGTATTATTGGAAAAAGCGTAATAAAAGGAGGTGAGTTATGAAGGCAAAAAAAGCTTTTAAGATTTCGCTGAACTTTTTGTTTCACAGCAAGCTTAGAAGCTGGCTTACTATACTAGGCATTGTAATTGGCATAGCCGCAATAGTATCAATCGTATCTATAAGCGAGGGTGCAAAGCAGCAGCTTGAAGAAAGACTGGGCAGTCTAGGTGCAGATTTGATAACAATCTCTCCAGGGGCTTCTAGAGCTCAGGGACGTATGGGTGATTTTGGCGGTGGACCTTCTAGAGAAGTTGCCTCCTCAGGCGTACAAAAGAATCTTACCTCAAGAGACATTTTAGCCTTGAAAAGTATCCCTAATGTTAAGTATGTTATGGGCACAGTCTCTGGAAAAGGTGAAGTTACTTATTCCACCAAGACGGCAGATGTTAATATCCAGGGCGTTGACCCCATCATTTGGGACAAATTTATAACTTCAACTTTAAGCGAGGGGCGTTTTCTGTCGCCATCTGATGCCTACAGTGTTATTGTGGGGGGTAAAGTTGCGGAATCTACTTTTGATGATGAAATAGAGCTTAATGGAGCAATCACAATAGAAGGAAAAATATTCAAAGTGGTAGGGATATTGGAAGAGTCTGGCAGCAATGGTGGCGAGGACTCAAAGATTATAATGCCCATTGATACCGCAAGAGAAGTTATTGAAGATGTCGGTGAAAAAGATTTCGATTCAATATCCGTCAAGCTCGAAGATGTCAATCTTCTAGATGATTCGATGATCGATATTGAAAGTAAATTAATGCTTTCCAGAGGCATACTTTTTGAGAAAGACAAAGACTTTTCAGTATTTTCCACTAAAGAGATGCAGGAGACCATGACTGAAACGATGGATACAATGTCTCTATTCTTAGGGGCAATCGCAGCAATTTCTTTAATTGTAGGAGCGATAGGAATTGCCAATTCTATGTTTACTTCAGTACTTGAGCATACACGAGAAATTGGTATTATGAAAGCAATTGGTGCAAAAGACCAAGACGTAATGTATGTATTTATTTTTAATGCTGGCCTGATTGGATTTGCAGGGGGAATTGGAGGAATAATTGTCGGCACCCTTTCATCATCATTTATCGGTTCATTGGGCGGATTTTCAACAGGTTCGGGACCGATGGGTTTCTTAAGTTCAACTGCAGTTACTCCAAGTTTATTATTGCTTGCATTGCTATTTTCATTGCTCATTGGAATAATCGCCGGAGCAATACCTGCATATCATGCAGCCCGCCTAGACCCAATTGAGGCGTTAAGATACGAGTAAACTATTTAAAGAAACTTTCATTTGATTTATTATATGAATCGCAATTATTGGTACGCCTTAGGCATTCTCATCGGCACAACTATTGGTGCTGGCATTCAGGGCATTCCTAAAGCGGTAGCCTCATCAGGACTTTTAACAGGTCTCGCGGTTATTATTTTTATCGGGCTAGTTGTTCTCGCAGTGAATCTTATGCTTGGTGAAGTAGTTCTAAGAACTGCGGGGAATCACCAATTGACAGGATATGCTGAAAAATATTTGGGTAAATGGGGCAAGCACATTATGACATTAACTATGACGTCTGGAGTCTATGGTGCATTGATTGCATATACAATTGGAGTGGGCAAGGCATTAGGGGCAATATTTTCTCTGCCTTCATTTTGGTTTAGTATTGGATTTTTTGTAGTTTTTTCATTCTTAGTTTATTTTGGATTAAATGTACTGAGAGAATCTGAACTTGACCTTTCGATTATTATGTGGATTATTATATTTATTACAATGTTCATCGCATTTTTTTATGTAGATGTTAATAATTTTACCGGTTTTAATGTTTCCGAATTTTTCACACCATACGGGGTTGTTTTATTTGCTTTCTTAGGCGCCTCAGCCATTCCGATGATGAAAGAAACCTTGACAAAAGAAAGGTCAGAATTATTTAGTGCAATAATATGGGGGGCTGTGATTTCTATAATTACTTATGTTCTATTTGCTTTGATTATAGTGGGAGTAACCGGATCAAAAACAACGGATGTTGCTACAATAGGGCTAGGTCAGATTATCGGTTATAAGATGATAATTTTCGGAAACATATTTGCTATTTTTGCGATGTCTACTTCATTCTTAGCATTGGCATTTGCATTGAAAGAAATGTATGATTATGATTATAAGCTAAATCCCAATCTTTCATGGGCTTTGACCTGTTTGCCCGCAATAATAATTTTTTTGTTAGGCTGGGAGAACTTTACAGAGACATTGTCTGTAACGGGTACAGTAGCCGGGGGTATTGAGGGGATTCTATTAGTATTAATATGGATGGTTGCAAGGAAACGTTCTGAGAAAAATCCGGAATACAATTTGAAATTTGGTTATTCTATCTCAGCAATAATAATTTTGACTTTTTTGATAGGCTTAGTATATTATCTCAGCACATTATTTTAAAAATTCCACTTGTCATGCACGCGAAGTCTTTATATATGACAACTTGCTAAAATGTATCGATGGGAAAAAGAGTGCAGTCGCCAAGTTCAATAAACACATATAAGCAGTGTCCGAGAAAGTATTATTACTCTTATATTGCTAAACTTCCAACCAAAGACAGCATTCATCTTATTAGGGGTAGTATAACTCATAAGGTTCTTGAAGATTTTTTCAAACCAAATTTAGGGATATTTTCACAAGAACCAAATTGGAAAGATATGCTCTTGAAGCGGGCATTATCCCTATTTGAACAATACTGGCTTCAGCATCGTTTTCAGCTAGCCTCATTAAACTTAAACAAAGAGGAATTATCTTTTTATTTTGAAGAGACAAAATTGATGATAGTAAATTGGATAAGTTTCTTAAATAAAAAAATAGAAAAAGAAATTAGCAAAGGTTCTAATTTTTTTGAAGCATTTCAGAAATTAACCCCCCTAACAGAAAAAGAATATAATTCAGAAGAGCATCAAGTTCGCGGTTTCATAGATGCAATAGAAGAATTAGATGGCAAAATAAGGCTGATGGACTATAAGACCTCTAAAAAATTCGAGATTACCGATGAATACAAATTGCAATTGGCAATCTATGCTTTGTTGTATTTTGAAAAGCATAAAAAACTTCCAGATCATGTTGGAATTTATTTCTTGAAGGGTGAAGAGCGTTTGTTAAATGTTGATGAAAACCTACTAAAACTAGCAAAATTTGAAATTGAGCAGATACATGCGGCAACAGAAACAGATCAAATAGGAGATTATCCAAAAAAAGAGTCTCCCCTATGCAGATGGTCTACGGGAGAATGCGATTTCTACAGCACTTGTAAGAAGTAAAATAGTAATATTTATATAACAGTTGTAATATTTTTATAACATATGCTAAAAAAACATAATAGGGAACGTTTATTAGAATTATTTTTTAGGAATCCAACTCAGGAAGATTTTCAGCTAAGAGAGTTAAGCAGAGCGCTTAAATTAGCGCCAGTTTCAGTAAAGGCTTACTTAGATGAACTAGAAAAAGGAAAACTGATAAAGAAAACAGCTCACAGAATAAGTAAGTATCCTCTGTATCAGGCAAATCGAGATTTAGATTATTTTAAGTTTCTCAAACGTAATAACACACTCATAAATATCTACGAATCAGGACTAATAAACTTTGTTTATGATTCCTGCGCACCAGATGTAATAATCCTTTTCGGCTCATGTTCTAGGGGTGAAGATATCGAAGACAGTGACATGGACATTTTTATTCAATCAAACCGAAAAAATTTAAATCTTTCCCGTTACGAAGAACTACTCGGCCGAAAAATAAATCTTTTCTTCGAGCAAAGTTTTATTAATCTGAGTTCTGAACTTAAGAACAACATCATTAATGGTGTTAAGCTTAAGGGTTATTTAAAAATTTACTGAATATGGATAATTTGATTAAAGCAACCCCTGATAGGGAAAAAGCCATTAACCGCAAACTTTAGAAAGTATTTTATATCCATAAATCTTTAATAAATTAAAAGAGGAGGAGATTAGTTATTGCTTATAAAATGAATCAAAAAATAAATTTTTGGTTGGATATAATTTTAGCAGTTATGTTTATACCTGTAGCTATTTCCTCTTTAGTCTTTTTCTTTGGTCTTAATACCTCTTTTTTAGGTATTCCTTCTTACGGCTGGAGAATGATGCATAATAATTTAGGGATGATATTCATTATTTTAATGTTAATTCATATCATTTTGCATATTAATTGGTTTTGGTGCATGATAAAAGGCTTTTTTCATAAAAGCAATTAAATTTTAATATTCTAATATTTTAAATATTGGACTGCTGTCTTAGGAAAAAGTCAATTTTAGAAAGAGGGATGTCGCTGAGACATTAATACAGATTCTAAAAAAATAAAAGGCGCTTAAATCCCCCCATAATACTTAATGAGTTAAACGAAAAAAAGTAAATTCCAAAGTTCTCAAGAAACATTTAAATATTGATTTCTCTTAATATTCATAGATGAAAACATTTGTCATTTCAATAGGGGGTTCGATAATAGTTCCCGATGAGATTGATTATAAATTTTTAAATAATCTGAAAAAAGTTATCTTGAAATATTCTAAAAAAAATAAGATTATTATTTGTACCGGCGGGGGCCACACTGCAAGAGCTTATATTAATGCCCTGAAGAAAGAAAATCTTCCGCGTTTGGAGCAGGATCTTCTCGGCATAGAATGTACAAGATTGAATGCGCATTTATTGTCTTTTTTCTTAAATTTAAAACATAAAATTCCTTCTTCATTGAAAGAAATTAAATTATTATCAAAAAGTTCAAATATAGTCATTACTGGCGGTTTAGAGCCAGGTACAACCTCTGATGGCACAACGGCGAAGGTAGCTAAATTCTTGAAAGCCGAGGCTATGATAAATATGACCAATGTCAAAGGATTATATAACAAAGATCCTAGGAAGTTCAAAGACGCGAAATTTATTCCCCAAATTACACACAATGACTTTGATATGCTATTAAGTCGAGTAAGACAGGAATCAGGCCAGCATTTTGTCTTGGATGCCTTAGCTGCAAAAATCACTAAAGAGTCTAAAATCAGGGTATATATAATTCAGGGCATTGCCAACTTAGAGAAAATTTTATCTGAAAAAATGCCGATTGGAACAATTATTACTTAATATATATTCTATAAACTAAATTTATTTAAAAGTTAGTTCGCATTCTTATAAATTATTAAGAGAAAAGACTACCTGGGCAGATATTTCAGTTAAAAACTGAGAAGATATCATTTGGATTTCAACATGTTTATTGTTGGAATTGGGGTAAAAATAAACCGATGGGACAGAAGAAAAAGAGAGGAAATTTTTTTAGTTTTCTTGAAGAGGACAATAAGTACCCAATGGCTTTGGCCTGGGTGGAAACAAGGGGGGATATAAATGGCTAAAAGAACATATATTATAACTGCATTTCAAGCAAAACAGAATGAAAAGAATGCAAAATTATATGGGCGTGACTCAACCAAAGGCGCTCCAAATATGAATCTGATTACAGGTTTAGAAAAATTATGCGAAGACAATGATGGAGAAATAATGTATTTAAGCATGAATGGTATGGATGCTTCTGAGTACTATGAAGATTATGCCCACAAATTTTTTAGGAATAATCCTCACGTATATTTGCCCAAAAATAGAAATAGAAAATTAAATAAAAATTGTATTGTTTCTGATGATATAGTGCCACCGCAGAATATGGATCCTGCAACAAGCCGTGACAGAATTGTTCAAAAAGATCAGACAAGAATATTTGCTCATTCAAAGCAAAGATTGAAATCTATTGCAGCAGGTAATGGTCGTTTGCCGAAACTTCTCATCACAACAGGCGCATGTACTCATCCGAATTATAATGAGACTAACCATAAGGGGGATTTAGCAAAAAAAGAGCATAAGTATGGAGCAGTAATTGTGGATGTAATTGATAATATCTCCTTTAATGTTCGAATCATACCGGCACAAAGAGATGGGGTATTTATTGATTTGGGAAAAATTTATGATGGGGGTAAGGAAGTCGGACATGCAAATGTTGAAGCATTAATTCTTGGGGATATTCATTGGGGAGACCATGATCCAAAAACAATTAGGGCAAATGATGAAATGCTGAGCTATTTCAAGCCAAAAAGAATATTTTTGCATGATTTTATTAATGGTCACAGTGTCAGCCCCTGGGAAAGAGATAAAATGATTACAAGGGTTAAACTTTTTGAAGAAGGGAAATTAAGCATTGAAAAAGAATTGATCGCAGCTTATAATGAATTGATTCGTCTTTCAAAAAATAATCCTGGAACAGAAATAAATATCGTAGACTCTAATCATGCCTTCTTTTTTAATGGGTATTTAGAAAGTGGCCAATATTTAAAAGAACCTTGGAATACTAGACTCGCTTTAAAAATTGCGAATGGGCTCATTGATGGTAAAAGCCCAATTGAAACTGGGCTTAAACTTATGGGCTCAATTCCATCCAATGTTAAATTCTTGGCATTACGTAGTGATTATATAATTCAAGGATGGCAGTTGGCTAGTCATGGGCACAGGGGAATAAGTGGCGCAAGAGGCAACGTTAAAAGTCACGAAGTTGCTCATGGAAAAAGTATTACCGGTCACACTCACGCGCCCGAAATCATGAGGGATACAATCATTGTTGGGACAAGTACAAGGTTAGACTTGCCTTATACAGATGGTTCAGCCAGTAGATGGATGGCAGCCAATGCAGTTCTTTATGAGGGGGGATTAGTACAATTAATCCCAATAATTAATGGTAAGTGGAAAGGTTAAGAAATTATTTTTATTTTTTATTTAGGAAACTTTTATTAACTTTCTTTACTTTGCTTAATTTATGGTTTTAGTCATCGGTCATCGTGGTACGAGGATTAATGATCTTGAGAATGCATTAGAAACTGCCAAACTGGCAATAAAAAATGGTGCAGACGCCATTGAGACGGATGTAAGATTTACTAAAGACAAAAAATTAGTTCTTATGCATGACAAGACTATCAACAGGACAACTGACGGCAAGGGAAAAGTAAATTCTTTTACATTAAGACAATTAAGAAAATTTCACCTTAATAACGGTGAATCGATTCCAACTTTGTCCAGTTTGATAGATCTAGCAAAAAAAAATAATGTAATTTTAATGATTGAGATAAAAGATAATGGCGCAGAAATTGAAGTTATTAAGATGTTAGATAGAGCACATTTTCATAACGCATGGATTGCTTCGATTCAATCCCCTCCACTGATAAAAGTTAAAAGAATTAATCCGAAAATCAAAACCATTCTGATTTCAATTACGGGTAAAAATATTGTCGAACGTGCATTGAATTTACAGGCAGATTATATCGCTCCAGGCTATTATTCTGTTTCATATTCTATGGTTTTGAAAGCAGTTAAAAATAATATGCTGGTTTTCCCATGGATAGCCAACACCCCAAATCAGGTCCGTAAAATGCTCCACCATTTTGTTGATGGCATAATAACTGACGATGTAGCTTCAGTTAAAAAAATAATTTCAAAACCCACAATAGCCACAAGGATTATAAAGCTTCTTAAGTTCATCTGGACTAATGATAAAAATATCAAAACTCCTCATCGCAAAAAGAAAAATAGATATACCTATAAAAAAAGGTGATTCTGTCCTCTATTTGGGTGCTTCTCACGGAGTTACCGCCAAAATAATATCTAATATTGTTGGTTCCCAAGGTTTTGTATTCTGTCTGGATATTTCCCCAGAAGTTGTTCGCAAATTAGTTTTAGTCTGTGAAAAAAATCATAATATGTGCCCAATTTTAGCTAATGCTTTATTGCCTGCAACTTATGAAAAGAATCTGCCTAAACAAGTTGATGTTATTTATCAGGATATTGCGCAGAAAGATCAAGTGGAAATATTTCTTATGAATATAAAACAATTTCTCAAGCCAAAATGTTTTGCAATGCTTAACTTGAAAGCAAGGAGCATTGACGTCACAAAAAGTACAGAAGAGATTTTAAATCAGGCCATAGAAAAATTAAAAAAAGAAGTGAAAATAATTTCTTATATCTCTTTAGAACCAGAAAAGAAAGGCCACTATTTTATTATTGTTAGTAACTCTTAGCAATATAGACAATTTCTTTGGCTTTTCCACCGCATATTACGCACTTGTCATTATTCCTTGGTTTTTCATTGCCGTCTGCTTTTATTCCTCTGACAAATGCCTGAATTTCTTTCTCAACCATGGAAGCACATTTTTCTCCATCCATATCTATTGAACAGAATGGACATCTTGCGATTTTCTGTGAGGCTATCGCTTTTTCAACATCTTTTTTTGTTTTTGCATCAACAATCAAGTCATTGAATCTCCCAAGCTGCTCTTTCTTTAAATTTTCTGTGAATTCTTCAGCAATATTATCAATTGTCTTCTCGATATCTTTTTCTAATACAGCAATTTTCTTTCCTAAATCTCTTCTAAAAATCATAACCTGTTTCTTTTCAATATCTTTTGGACCGACTTCAATCCTTATAGGGACTCCTTTCATTTCCCATTCATTGAATTTGAACCCGGCAGAAACATCATCTCTTGCATCTATTTTAGTATCATATTTTTGTTCAAGCAGTTCTTTTATCTTCTCACATTTATTCATAACCTCATTTTTGCTTTTTTCAAATATTATAGGCATAACTACAATTTGTACCGGAGCTAAATCGAAAGGTAAAATTAATCCTTTATCATCTCCTAAAATCGCAATCATAGCCCCATATATTCTGGATATAGCTGGACCATAGCAGGTTATGTAGCCGTATTTGTCTTCTCCATCTTTATCCTTGAATTTTACTCCGAATGGTTTTGAAAAATTCTGTCCCAACAAATGTGTAGAAGGCAACTGTATGACTTTTCCAGATTTCATCAATGCATCTGCAGCGTAAGTGTGTATCGCTCCGGCAAACTTATCCCACTCCGGTCTCTGGAAAAATATTATTGGTATTGCAAATTCTCCCTCAAGCATATCATATGTTATTCTCATATCTTCTTTGACTTGTGCTTTGGCATCTTCCTCAGTTGAAAAGACATCATGCGCCTCTATCCAATGGAATTCTCTTCCCCTGAAAAAAGGCCGAGTCATCTTTCCTTCGTATCTCCAGACTTGACATGATTGATATCTTTTGAATGGTAAGTCTTTGTAGCTCTGCACCCATAATGAATACATTTTATACAAAGCAGTTTCACTTGTAGGCCTCAGCGCTAATCTTTCTTCAAATTTTACCCCATTGCCTGCCTCAGTAACCCAAAACACTTCTGGCGCAAATCCTTTTACATGGCTAGCTTCTAATTTAAAATTGCTTTCCGGTATTAATGAAGGCATTATTAATGGTTCATGCCCTGTTTTCTCAAGCGCTTTTTCATATTTAGAATACATTTTTTTTATGCTTCTGACTGCCCAAGGCAGGTAACACACAAATCCTTTGATATTATATCTTAAATCCGCAAGTTCACACTTCTGCACAATCTGAGTGTACCACTCACTGAAATCTGCATCTTTCTTTACAGTTATACCTGCTTGAACTTCTTTTTCAGCCATCTTAGTTTTTTAGAATGGTAAATAAAAGTATTTAAAACTTTTGTAAGAATTATCTATTTTTTAATATTTTTCTAAGTTCTTCCGCTGGGTCAATATCCCGATTAGGCTCATTTTTCTTTTCAGCAATCATATCCTTGATTGCATTTTCTAAGACCTTAACCTTGATGTGCATTTCAAAAAGTTGTTTTGATAGATTCGCAATTGCCAGCCATAATTGGGCATTGCCTGGACGTTTTGCATCGTTTAATGCTTCTCTATTTTTTAATGTCTCTTTTATCTGCACTTCAAGATGCGTTTTCAGCATCGAATCAATCTTTTTTCGCCACACCATTGTCTTTTGGAATCAGAGGTTTATATTTAAATCTTTTCGTTTAATTATCCCCCTTTTTAAACTATTTAGACAAAATTTATTAATTTAACTTCATTATAACAAAAATACATAATAGGGAGGCACAAAATATGTCAAATTTTCCAATAATAAAAGGTGGTTTCGAAGAAGCTTTTTTAATAAAAAGAGAGATTTATCTTCCAATTAATATATCTGATACAATCAAATTTATTTACGCATCAGAGATTATGGATGTTAATACGATTAATTTTGATAATTTATTCGGATCAAATAATCTGATAGATGAAGCTGTTGCCATTAATGCGGATGCAATTCTTAACTTTAGCATAGATGCCAATCTAAAGCTAATTAATAATGATGATCACGTTCTTCTTGTTTCTGGTACGCCTGTAAAAAAGTGTGATATTTATTTAGACACGCTTTTTGACATTGCTGATCCAAAGTCAAGCTTTAAATCTTATACCCCTGATTTTATGGTTGTAAAGGGCGGCAGTTTAGAACTATTTCTAAGGACAAGGTGTCTTTATTTGCCAATTGACACAGGAATAAATCATAATCTTGTTTCTGCATCTGAAAAGATGGAATTAGACCTTAATGGCCGGAATCGCGGGGCCTATATCATCCGCACTGATAATCTAATCAATACGGCTAAATCAGTATATGCTGCAGATGCCATTGCACATTTTAGTATCGATGCAACATTGCAGCTTATTGATAATAGCACCGGGCTTTTCAAGGTTTATTTTTCTGGAATTCCTATGAAAATAATAGATGCCGATTCATTTGACCCCGCGCCTTACATGAATATATTAACAAAATATCTAAGCCCGGATGAGGACGATATCGATGAGGATGGAGATATATGGGGAAATATATTCGATGGGATTAATGGAGTGGATAATCTGAAGAAATTACAAAAGAAACCATTCAGGCATCCAAGAGCTATAACTCAAGAATAAAAAATAAAAATTTAACTGCTTAATATTTTTGCTTTTTTCATATCATACTTCCAGTCTGTAGCTATTTTGCCCTTTTTCTTATAGTATTTTGTGAGTCTTCTTATCTTTGAATCTATCAAGATAAGTCCTCTCTTAGAAGGCTGATCGTGTTTGTTTAATTCCAAATGTTTCATTAATCTTATCTGCTTCTTAATCAAAAACATTATGTCATCTGGAAGTTCGCCTAACATTTTATTTTCTTCCAGGACTTTAGTTACACTCTTCTTTGTAATAATTTTTACATCGGGTATCCCATATGTGTCTCTCAATATCAGTCCTATTTGCGAAGGTTTATTGCCGGCTTTAGCCAATTTTAGAATCAAAGCTTCAACTTCTTTCTCTGTATGTCTAACCCACGCAGGTTTTTCTTTTGATAATGGTTTTTTAGAACCAGATTTTCCTTTTCTTCCTGAATGCATTCTCGCCATTTTGTTCTCCCAGTGTTAGCAAGTTTTTATTAACTCTCTAACCTATCGATACCATTCATCTTAGATAATCATTTATAAATATTGCGTTTTTGCCATCAAAATAGAAAGCTTTATAAGTCAAATCCATTTTTGAGGTTTCAATGGCACAGAAAAAGCAACTTAAGAAATTGTTGAAGAAAAAGCGAAAGTGGTTGTCAATTTATGCAAAAGGCGACTTCAAGAATATTGAGTTAGGAGAGACTTTCCTCGCTGAATCAGCCGATCTTAAAGGTAAGACTATTTCAGCAGATTTGTCAAAAATAACTGGAGATATGAAGAAGCAGAACACCCACCTAACCTTTGTTGTTACGGAAGTAAAGGACAATGCAGGTTATGCCGATTTAATTTCTTATAGTTTATCTACAATGTATGTCAAGCGTTTAAGGGGTTCTTCAAAGGATAAGATTGAAGAGTCATTCATAATTACCGGCTCAGATGGTTTAAAGGCGCGCATAAAGCCATTGATTGTTCTTCGTAGCCAAGTTCACTCGTCTGTGAGATCTGCAGCTAGAAGGGAACTAAAGGCTTACTTTGACGAGGTTTCAAAAACGGAAAATTTAGATTCTATCTTTAGAAATATTATTTCTTCAAATATTCAGAAGCAGCTTCGTGAACGCCTAAAAAAAGTTTACCCTGTTCAGATATCTGAAATAAAATCAATCAGAAGGTTATAATAATGCCCAAGGTAAAAATAAATAAATCCAAGTGCATAAATTGTGGAACCTGCGTTGATATCTGCCCAATGGGTGTTTTTGGCAAGGATTCTTCTGGAAAGACTTGCGTTGTGAATTCTTCAGATTGCATAGCATGCAGAGCCTGTGAAAATCAGTGTCCGGAAAATGCGATTGTGATTTTAGAGGAGTGATTTTATCGATTTAAAGCAAAATTTAAGATAAAATATATAAACTTAAAATGGTTCTATCCAAACTATGGCTGGTTGTAAATCTTGTGGGGGTTGTTCTTCTGAAAATTGGCCGAAGATCGTCCTCAGCAAAATCATCAAATCAGAGCTGGATGAGATTAAATCCAAGAAGGGGAATATAAACGTTTCTGATGTTGCAGACATACTTGCAAGTTCCTATCAGTTGCTTTCAAGCCCAAAGGTATTTAAACTGAAGGCGCAGCAATTTCATTTCTTTCCTGCTATTCAAAACTTATTTGATAATCCCTCTGCTCTTGATAAGTTTAAAGGTCTGTACAATGATATCCAGATTTTCCCGCATTATAAAAATATCGATAGTGCATTAGAAAATCGTAAGGTCTTAAATTGCATTTCCGGCGCCTTGGTTATTGCAGCATTGAATAATAAATTAATGGATGAAAAGAATGCTTTGATAACCTTAGAGGGCATGCTCGATAAACTTGGGGCACCATCCGCTTTGGTTTACGTACGTGATCCCGAATGCAAATTTGATGATGGCGAATATAATAATCATGTTTTAATTCGGGAAACAATTTATCGCGCACTAAACCCATTATGTCTCTGCCCAAAAGAGAAAGGCAAAACTTGCTGTGTTGTTTCATCTTTAGGGTATTTTTTGGTTACAGAATAACGAAAACCTTTTAAACTATTTTAATTCATAGCTTAATAATTGCCTCAGTAGCCCAGTGGTAGAGCAGCTGACTTGTAATCAGCAGGTCGGGGGTTCAAGTCCCTCCTGAGGCTTATTCTTGCATTGAGCCATAATTTGAGCTATAAGCAGGCAGAAAAATAATTAAATTAGTTTTTTCATTTCTTCAACAAATTCTTTTGCTCGATCCAGTGACGTCCCTGCTTTTGCTCCA
>JAGVXY010000019.1 GCA_018303545.1 Candidatus Woesearchaeota archaeon
CTAATTATTGAATATACTACTACTACAACTTGTTTAAATCACTTTTATTATATTATTAGTTATAATTAAAATTTATTATTTTTATCTTAATTCCCTCAAACTCATTCCTTTTTTCATAAGAGATAAAAAATAAGATTTTTTCCAAAAGAAATAAAGCAATTAAAAAATTATTCAAAAAATATAATTAAATCTCCATAAGAACTCAAGGAGGGAGAGAGGCCCCTATTGCCCTTTTAACAATCATTTCCTTTAGAGATTCTAATGTTTTCTTATCATTGGCGTTTATTTCCATTATTTCATACTCTTTAAGTCTATTCTTCAAAAATAATATATTTTCTCCAGTGGAAATATCTATCTTATTTATCATAACTTTTAATTCAATTTTTGGAAAATTTCTCAATATTGTCGAAAAATGTTTTAATTGTACTTCTAATTCATAACCTGAACTTTCAGAAGCATCAAATATATAAACAATCATTTTTGTCAAATATTTTAAAACTAAATATGCCTGTTTCTCTATACTATTCATTTTATCATATTCTCGGTCTAAGGTGCCTGGATTATCAATCATTTGAACTTTTATACCTTCATTTTTTATATACCCTAACATCAATCCTTTTGTTGTAAAGGCATAATTCTTAACTTCTGCACTAGATCCAGTCAAACTATTTAATAGAGTACTTTTTCCAACATTAGGCATTCCACATATACTTACAGTATACATCTCTTTTATTGCGGGGAAATTTCTTATCTTTTTGAAAGCTTCATCTAAAAATTTTACATTTACTTTGACTTTCTTTATTAAAGATCCAATTCTACCTAAATATCCTTTTTTTATCGTTAAAATATGTTTTTCATTTCGAGATTCTTCGATTTTAAAAGAAGCCTCCTTGCTTAATTGGTTTATTTTCTTTGTTAACCAGGAGATACGGCCCAAATTTTCATGTAATTTCTCAGCACCTATATTATTGTTTATTAATTCTAAATAGAAATCATTTAATTCTTGGGTTTTAGGCATATTTTCTAACATTTTATTAAAATCTTCAAATAACATATCTCTTATTATCCCAATTCTTTTTAACTCCATTTTTTTAATATATTCTCTTTTATCTTTGATATGTATTCTGAATTTAGCCTTAAGACTTCTTCTAATAGCTTTATCCAAATAAAATTGAGAATCTTCTAATTTAGGCATATTTTTGAAATTCATAGCTTTTCTTAATCTCTTCGCCTATTTAAACCTTTTTTAATAAATATTATAGAACAATAATGTTTATTAATCACTTTTACCACTTTATATCCATGAATGTCTTATTAATTGCAGTTATATTGGTTATTGCGCTGATAACTGTAGAATTTATTAGGCATTATTTTGTCAGATACGCCTTTTATTTATTTATCATCGTCCTGATTCTTTTTGTTGCCTTGAATTATCTCTCTTATAGTAATACTATCGATACAGAAAATGATTTCCTTGCAACAGGTTTTGCAATCATCGAAAAAATATCTGAAGCAGCAGACAGCATAAGTTTTTCAAATTTTGAAAATAATCCTTATTTTAATATCAGAAATCTTTATAAATAACATACCTTTAGTTAATGATTAGGAGGGGATTTTATGGCTGAAGATGATAAGAAATATTCCAAGCAATTGATGAATAAAACCGTTGTTACAAAGTCAGGTAAAAGGTTTGGTGAGGTTAAAGATTTAGTATTTGATACAAGGACAGGTGAATTAATTCAGCTCGTTTTGAAAAATTCTACAGATTATTCAACGAATCTTGAACTGGAAAAAGATCGAAATAACAGTCCACTAATACCATTCAGTGCAGTTATCGCTGTAGGTGATTTCGTCGTTGTTTCAGAAGAAGATATAATTTAACAATAACTTTTTTAAACCTATCTGTTTTCTTTTATTATAATGAAGTACAATACCACTGCCGACATCAATATTTCTGATCGTATACTAGATCAGATTATCGGCCAAAATGAAGCAATTTCCCTTCTTAATAAAGTAGCCCAGCAAAGAAGACACCTTTTGCTCATAGGTGAACCAGGAACAGGAAAATCCCTTATCGGTCAGGCATTAGCTGATTTATTACCTAAAGAAAAGCTTGTTGATATTATGGCCTTACCAAATCAAACAGATGAAAATCAACCACTTATAAGAACAGCACAAAAAGGTAAAGGTCAAGAAATTATTTTTAAAGCAAAGCTTCAATCTGCTTCATCTACAAGAATATGGAATATATTTATTATGTTTCTGCCTATGATTATTTTAGGTTTCTTTTATTATTATTGGAAAAAAGGAGAATATAGCGATGTTATATTTGCGGCAGGGATAATAAGCAGCCTATTAATTACAGGAATAGCAATGTTTTCTTTAAGTATGAGTAAACGCATGAATAGCAATAAAATTCAAGTGCCTAAATTAGTTGTTGATAACTCTGAAACAAAACACGCCCCTTTCATTGATGCTACAGGGGCTCATGCAGGCGCTCTTTTAGGTGATGTGTTACACGATCCTTTACAATCAGGAGGATTAGGAACCCCGCCTCATGAGAGGGTTATTTCAGGGATGATTCATCGTGCAAATAAAGGCGTCCTTTTCATTGATGAGATTGCTATATTAGAAGTTCATTCTCAACAAGAGCTTCTTACTGCATTGCAGGAAAAAAAACTTCCAATTACAGGTCAAAGTGAACGTTCTTCTGGTGCAATGGTTCGCACTGAACCCGTACCATGTGATTTTATTTTAATTGCTGCAGGAAATCTTGAAACATTGAAGAATATACATCCTGCATTAAGATCAAGGATAACAGGTTATGGTTATGAAATTTATATGAATACAGAGATGGAAGATAACCCAATAAATAGATTTAAAATTGCCCAATTTGTTGCTCAGGAAGTTAAGAAAGATGAAAAGATACCGCATTTCAAAAAAGAAGCTGTCGAAGTAATAATAGATGAAGCAAAAAGGATGTCTGGTAAAGCAGGTAAACTTACAGTTCGTTTCAGGGCTCTTGGTGGTTTAGTCAGAGCCGC
This sequence comes from Candidatus Woesearchaeota archaeon, assembly GCA_018303545.1. GTDB lineage: Archaea > Nanobdellota > Nanobdellia > SCGC-AAA011-G17 > JAGVXY01 > JAGVXY01. The sequence goes on from JAGVXY010000019.1 coordinate 3,045, forward strand.
TGGTGATCTTGCAAATAATGATAAATCGAAATATGTTGAAGCTAAGCATGTTCATGATGCAAAAATATTTGCTCGTTCATTAGAGAAGCAAATAGCAGACAAATATATTGTGAATAAGAAAGAGTATGAAATAATTAGAGTTACAGGCACAGAAGTGGGGCGTGTCAATGGTCTTGCAGTTATAGGTGATACAGTAAATGCTTCTTTTTCTGGGATTTTATTGCCAATAGAATCTGAAGTAACAATAGGGGGAAAAAAAGCTGAGTTTATTGCAACGGGAAAATTAGGAGAAATTGCAAAAGAGGCAGTAAAAAATGTTTCAGCAATTATCTTGAAAATGTTTGGAGAAGATATCAAAGAGAAACATGACATTTATGTTCAGTTCATTCAAACTTATGAAGGTGTCGAAGGAGACTCTGCTTCGATTGCTGTTGCTACTGCAATAATCTCTGCATTGAAACAAGTTCCCGTAAGGCAGGATACAGCAATGACTGGTTCATTATCCATTCGCGGTGAAGTCATGGCTGTAGGAGGTGTTTCAGCAAAAGTTGAAGCAGCAGTCGATGCTGGAATAAAACGAGTTATAATTCCCCGAGCAAATGAGAAAGACGTTTTGTTAAGTGAGGATAAAAGAAGCAAAATCAAATTAATTCCTGTTTCAATGATATCTGATGTGTTAAAAGAAGCATTAGATTGGAAAGGAAAAGAATCAATCCTTAATAAGATAAAATAGATAATTTTTTATATTCTTAATATTTCCTCGTGGCTATGCAAAGACCAGATAAAATAACTTACTACTTAAACATTGCCAAGGAAGTTTCTAAAAGAGGCACTTGTCTTCGCAGAGTATATGGTGCTGTCTTAGTAAAAGATGATTTTATTCTTGCAACAGGGTATAATGGTGCCCCAAGGACATTAGATAATTGTTGTGATCGTAATTTTTGTATTAGGAATAAATTAAAAATTCCTGCAGGCCAGAATTATGAAAAATGTCGTAGTGTTCACGCTGAAGTTAATTGCATTATTGGCGCTGCTACATCAGGAACATCAATAAGGGGTTCAACTATGTATCTCTTTGGATGGGATTGGGAAAAGAAAGAGATTGCAAGGCAGAATAAACCATGCAGTATGTGTGCCCGTGTATTAATTAATGCCCAAATTAGTAAAATTATTTGCAAATCTCAAAATGGCTATGACATATTGGAGATATCAGACCTTAAAGAAATAGCAGAACAGTTCATGAATAGTTCATAAACCTTTTAAACATTCATTCATTCATTATTCATATGATTATTGGTATAACTGGATTGGCTCGTTCAGGAAAGGATTTGGTTGCAAATTATTTTGTTGAGAAATACAAATTTATCAAATTAAATATGAGTGATATTCTTAGAGATGAGCTTATCTCAAAACAGTTAGAACCAACCAAGGTTAATATGTCTAATCTCGGCAATGAATGGAGAAAAAAATATGGCGCAGATATCATAATGATTAGGGTTCTTGAGAAAGCAAAATCATTCAAGGATATAGTCATAACCGGAATAAGAAGCCCAGAAGAAATCTATTTTCTTAAAAAGAATGCAAAGGAGGTTCATATAATCAGCATTGAGTCATCAAAAGAGCTAAGATTCAAACGTAAGAATGAATTAGATCCAAACACAAAAGATAAATTTTTCTTAAGAGATGAAAATGATATGAAAAATAAAGGCCTTGACAAAGCGATAAACCTAGCAGATAGACATATAATAAACGATTCAACAGTTCACGAACTATTCATTAAACTTGACAAGCTCATTAAAAGTTTAAGACATCAACAACCTTAGCCATATCTTTCTTTTCTATTAGTAATATTGTATCCGTATAACAGCTTAAGGTTTCTAAAATATTTATTCCATGGTCCCCAAAAAGAGAATATATATAAGACATTATTCCTGGCACATGTTCTATTAATACCGGACTTCTTATTATTATCTCAACCAAATCCTTATGTTTTTTTACAATTCTGTTTCCGAAGATCTTATCTACTTCAGGTAGGTATTCCTCATTAGTTATAAGTGTCAGATGATTGACACCCAATATAGCATTGAAAACTTCAGCATGATTCATTATTTTTTCTCTTACTTTTGCTTCATTTTCAAAATATATTTCTTTTTTCATCACTACTGCAACAAGTTTGCTTTTGACATCAATTTTGCTTTGCTTCATTATATCCTTAACCCGGATATCATTATTTTCCTTTTTTATTTTCCTCTGCAGTCTTCTTAAAGAAATTAATAAAGCATCAAAGCTTAAATGAATATCAGCATCTTTCATTATTGCTCTTGCAAGCTTAGAATAATTTATCATATCTTTATTCAAACATTCTTTTATAGAGGGGTGTTTTCTTACATAATCTTCAGCTATTTTTGCAAAGTTCATAACATGAAAAAGAATAATGTACTTATATTTAAATGTTTTGTTTAAGACAACCATGTCTTTTTTTAGACTAAAGTTTCTATATTCCTTTGGATTTGTTGGTTTATAGCCCGTAAGGATGCATTTTAATAGATTTTTACAACTTTCGCTTAAAAACTTTTGGCAAAATTGTTATATTCTGATCTTATTCAACGGACATTATTTTCTACAATATTCGTCTTTTATTAATTAATCGGTCGTCCAATATTTACGCCGAATCAACAAGTTTAAATATAATTAAGGCCTACCTAATTCTATGAATTTCAAGCTTGAGATAAGGAAAATCTTAGAACCTCAAATTGGTAAGGAATTTGATATAGAAATTCCTCCAAATCCTGAAATGGGGGATTTCGCGTTGCCTTGTTTTACATTGGCAAAAACTTTCAAAAAGGGACCAAATGAAATTGCACAAGATATCCTTAAAAAAATAAGACCTACAAAATATATTTCTGAGATTAAAGTGTCTGGCCCATATCTCAATTTTTTTATCAATAAATCCTTTTTGATAAAAGAAACCCTGCAGGAAATTTTTAAAAAGAAAGGCAGGTATGGCGCACATAAGAAAAATAAAGAACGAGTTATGATAGAATATTCACAGGCCAATACACATAAAGCATTTCATGTAGGGCATATTCGCGGGACCTCTCTCGGGGAATCATTGGCAAGAATTTTGAAATTTTATGGTTTTAGTGTTGTTCAGGCTAATTATCAAGGAGACACAGGGGCGCATGTGGCAAAATGGCTATGGGCTTATTTGAAATACCACAAGGGTGAAACTCCCCCCAAGGTAAATTTGGAAAGTTGGATAGCCAATATTTATGTAGAGGCCGTTAAGAAATTAGAAGAAGTGCCTGCATTTCAGGAAGAGGTAAATAAGATCAATCTTCATCTTGAGAATAAATCAGATAAATCTTTAATTAAATTGTGGTCAAAAACAAGAAAATTAAGTTTAATTGCCTTTGAAAAGATATACAGAGATTTAGGTGCACATTTCGATTACTATTTCTTTGAACGAGAAGTTGAAAAAAGAGGGCGAGAAATTGCGTTAGAGTTATTGAAAAAAGGCATTGCTGAAGAAAGTGATGGGGCCGTTATAATCAATCTAGAAAAATATAGTCTGGGGGTTTGGGTTCTTCTGCGTAAAGATGGCACATGCCTTTATTCCGCAAAAGATTTGGCTCTTGCAGAGTTAAAATTCAAGAAATACAAGATTGACCGAAATCTTTATGTGGTTGGTGCGGCCCAATCATTGCATCTTAAACAGCTTTTTAAGACATTGGAACTCATGGGGTTCAAGAATGCTTCGAAATGTTATCACCTTTCATTTTCAGAAGTTCGTTTGCCTACAGGTAAGATGTCTTCTCGTACAGGTCAGAATGTTCTTTATAGTGATATGAAATCAACGCTTATCAAATATGCATTAAATCAGGTAAAAAGTAGGCATGAAGACTGGGCTGAAAAGAAGATTAATGAAAGTGCTAATAATATTGCAATAGCTGCGCTTAAATTTAATATGCTTGCCCCAGATAACAACAAACTTATTATTTTTGATTACGAAAAAGTCTTAAAATTTGAAGGAGATACCGGACCATATGTTCAATATGCTCATGCAAGAATCTGCTCAATATTAAAGAAGTCAAAACTTGCGATTTCAAATCCAAAATACAAATTACTTGATACAGAAGAAGAATCCAATCTAATAAGGCAATTATCTATTTTTCCACAAATTGTTTTAGAGGCAGAAAGGGCATACAAACCCAACATAATTGCTAATTATGCATTAGAACTGACAAGGAAGTTCAACAAGTTCTATGAATTACACAAGGTCCTTACAGATTCTGAAGATTTGTCTCGTGCCAGATTAGTTCTAATTTCCGCAGTAAAACAGGTTTTAGCTAATTCTTTATACCTTTTAGGCATAGATGCTCCTAGCCATATGTAGAAAGGTTTAAATAATACATATCTGACTTTGTAAACAACAAATTAACAGGGGGAGATAAATATGCCAATGATTGGTTTTAATTATACAGAGCTTTTAGTCAAGCGCGATAAGCCATTATCAAAAGACCTAAAGATAGAAAACAGCTTAGGTATTATTAAGGTCGAAGATCATAAACTGCCATTAGCTGGAAGCGAATCTTCTGTGGTTAAGGTGGATTTTGAATTTGCTATAGACTATAGCCCAGAGATAGGTAAAATAGCAATTAAAGGAGATGTTCTTTATTCGGCAGAAGATAAGAAGATCAAGGAAATTAATGATGTTTGGAAGAAAGAGAAACGTATTCCGGATGACATAATGATATTAGTTGTTAATACAATTATGTCGAGATGTAACATCAAGGCCCTTTCAATGTCACAGGAAGTAAATCTGCCTGCACACATTAGAATGCCCATAGTTGGTCCTGCGCCAAACCAACCTCTAAAGAAAGAATCTGGCAAAACGAAGGCTAAATAATTTTTTATTCATTATTCATTCACTTCTTATTCACTTATGCACATAAAGCTTTTATACTAGTTATCCGAATTTATTTCTAAAGGTTTAAATGATGGAAGAAAGTCTAAATTCATTCATTGATGGAATTAAGAAGAGTTTTTTGAAGGTAAAAGCGCACATTTCTATGGTAGAATCAGAATCTAAGACCAATAGAGCTGATATATTAAAATTAAATGAAAAAATGAGTGAAATAGCTTTAAAATTGGATAAATTGCTTGAAATTAAGGAAAATAAGTCTGAAATAACCTCTTCCAATGATTCTACTTCCACAGGAAATAAGGGGGTGTTGGGCATTCATTCATTCAACAGTTATTCATTCAACAGTTATTCACAAACTATGCACTCGAAAAATCTATCTGATTTTAGTAAAGATTTACAAGAATTATTTGGAAGTCTCACTTCTCAAGAATTTCTTGTTTTCCTTACGATTTTTCAATTAGAGGACGATACTAATAATGTTAGATATACCGATATTTCAAACAAGCTAAACCTTAGTGAAGGCTGCATTAGGACTTATATTGCCAGTTTAATCAAGAAAGGAGCCCCTGTGCAAAAAACTCGGCTTAATAATCGTTTAATCATATTATCTATAAAAAAAGAGTTTCGTGATCTTAATTTAAAGCAAAAATTAGCTAATATGTATTACAGCCTAGATCCAGAACAGGCAAGATTATCTGATAAATTCAAATGAACTCTCACTTTTTGTATTAAATCAACTTATCTTAACAATTTACCTTTATTTTTTGCGATGTTATGCCCTTGTTCATTATTCATTCATTTATTTAAACAATTATAATCCTTGCTAGATAATTTCATCTAATCTTATATCAATAATCCTTCATAAATCCCTCTCTCATTATTAACTCCTTTTCGGAATTTTTGACAATAGGTATTATCCCCATTAGGTATTATATCCTCATTAAATAACAATAGGATTACTAAACCCTTGCTATTTCTAAATTTAATTCATTGTTCATCAATCATTCATGAACGGTTCATAGACGTCATAGAACGTTCACTGAACCGTTCAGTGAACCGTTCATGAACAATCCGAAACCTATTTAAATCTGTTTTAACTACATTTTACGCAATGATATTGTTTTTTAACAAAAAGAGCGATAAGCGATGGGATTTTTTGCACCTTAGTCTAAAAAATTCGTTTAATAATATAAAGAATGATATGGGTTTTATCAAATCACATATAAATTCAAAGAATAGTCAGTTTGAATCTAAGCTGACAGAGATGGAACGCAGAATTTATCGAATTGAAAGTATGATTCATATGTTAGGACAGACTCAACAATCCCAAACAAAAATAATAGAAACAACTAAGGATGAAGAGATAAAATTTAAAGACGATGTTAGTGATTTCACAAATTTGCAAAAGAGTATTCTAGTTACATTGTTCATATTAACAAAAGAAGCAGATACCCTGTGGTTAGGCATGAAGGAGCTAGCACAGGAGATATATCCAAACAAAGAGTATAGTAGCATAAGATCCATGATATCAACATATACTGATTATTTGCACGATAGTGGTTTTATTAAGAAAAGGAGAAAAGGGAGAGATACTTATCTTTCGTTAACCGAAAAGGGTTTAATTTTTATGGATAGAGAAAAAATACTAGAGACTAGAAATTGAATTTCTTATTTATTGCCCTTTTTGAAACACCCAAAAGACCCACCATTTGCCCATACCTTATTTGATAACCCATTCTAAAAATTAAATCTCCTAAGGATAAGAAACCATATAACCTTCCAGAATCAAAAAGGTGATCCATTAAACTTTGATTCTCTGGTTGTAAGATTTCTGAACCCACGGTTACTCCTATCAAAACAGTCGCTGTGTTAAAAATTTGATGGGTTAATGCTGAAAGTAATACTCCCTTACCATCAATCCCTGAATAATACTTCTTAAATTGTTCATAATCCCCACAAGCCCAAATTAATGTAACTCCTAAACCCCATTTTTGACATTTACTTAAATTAGAATTTTCCTCTACCTTATCTACCAAATTTAACCTATATGCCGGTAACATAATTTTTGTTTCTCCGAGAGCTATTTAAACCTTATTGTTAAATATTTTAAGCAAAAACCAAATAATTAAACCCGTCTCATTTTAGACATCTAAGTTATATTCTAGACATATTTTTTAATTATTTCTTGGAATATGGCCATTTTAACCCCTATATCCCACAAATTATTCCTTTTATTTAATAATATTCTTTTTTTATTAACTTAAAGAACTCTAAATTTCACAATTTTACTTTATCCAATATAATTTTTTGAATCCACAAAGAAACCATATTTAATAAACAGATCATCATGACCGATATTTGGATTTGTATCATACAATGTTCTAACATAATCTGTGGCGTCTTTTAAATTTCTAAAATAGAAGTTTAATTTAACGGTATTATCAGATTCAAACCTATAAATTACTTCATAGGTTCCATTCATACACAAACTTAATATTTTGTCTTCTAAAAGTCGATTTAAATACTTTTCAGGTTTTTTTAAAAATTCACTCCAATCCATTTATAAAAAAGAATAAAAATTAATTTAAAGGGGCATACAACGTCCGTCTTGTCTACTCCAGCCACAAGTAGATGAGTAACCACAGGCTTCCTGATCTAATGACCCACAAAGCTGTTCTTTAGTTTTTCCAACATTTTGTCCAACAACATCATCACTATAACTAGCCACAAAATATCCGATTCCACCACCAACAATCAAAGCAACAATCAGCAAAACTATCCACCATTTCGTTTCCATTTTAACACCTCCCTATGTTTTACTCAAAATAAACATATGGAAATATATAAAGATTTCCAAATTTAATTAATATTTGATAGAAATCAAAAAGAAAATTTATCTCACTATTTACCTACACAAATGCCTCCCATCCATGTACAAGTTGAAGCGGAGTTACACATATCTGGTCCGGCTTTCTGTAAATTGGCGCAAGCCCGATTATTAATCTGTATAGCAACAATGTCACTCGTATAACTGCCAATATAATATCCGATTCCTCCACCAATGAGCAGAGCGACAATTAACAATCCAATCAATATATTCGTTTTCATTAACAAAACACCTCCTCTAATGTTTTACTCAAAATAAACATATGGAAATATATAAAGATTTCCAAATTTAATTAATATTTAATAGAAATCGAAAAGAAAGTCTGGTCTGAATACTTTCAGTTTATTCTTGAAGATAAGAAACATTACGAATCGAGATTGAATGATTTCGTGTGCAACCCAGGAGATTTTTTAATTTTAAAAGAATGAGTCATAAAACAAAAGCATAAACGGGAAGAGTTCTAAAAAAAGTCACTTACGTAAGAAAAATTAAATATATTAATTTTTGATTAAATAAGGGCATAGAAAAGCACGACTCAGAGATATTTTTTTCCAAATGTAACTAAAACTTCTAAGCAAAACCTAAAACCTCTTATTATTGGGCTACAAGCCGTATATCCTATGATTTCAAATACATAAATCTTTAAAAATGAAGTCGTATAACATACATTAATAGACTTCGAGGAGGTGAAGCAATTGAATCCGGTTCAAATTGGTCATTTAGGTGAATGTTATGTTATGTACTCCTTAGCTACCTTGGGTACCAAAGCGATGAAAGTGCCAGATTCTTTGGATTTTGATTTACTTACCAACGATCCTATTAAGATTGAAGTTAAAACCGGGGTTGAAAGGGTCGAAGTAAGAAAGAGGCCCACTAAAAAAGAGGGATTTTTTTGTATAACCGATAGACCACACTGGCAATTTGCTAACAATAAATCTAAGATAATATTTTGTAATGGTAACGCTAAACACATAAATCTTGGAAGAAAGAGAATTTGTGATTATTATGTACTTGTGTGTCTCAAAATAAACCTCAAAGTAGAAAAAACATATATTATTCCTAGTGAAGTTGTTAATCATAGAAGATTGATAAAAATAGGAACAACAGATAAAGGAATGTTTGAAAAATATAATGAAACATGGCATTTAATTAGGGAAAGTTGTGAGGTATAATGTTTATGGGTGAGGTGCAGAGCTAGAATGGATAAATATTAAGCAAAAGATTGAAGTTGAGTTAAAACTCCTAGGTTTTAGTCCAAATACAGTTAAAACCTATCTTTTTTTCAATAAAAAGTTCTTAGAGTTCATCCAAAAAGATTCAGAGCAAGTTACTTTAGACGATATAAAATATTATCTATCAAATTTCGTAGATCGAGGTCTTGAAGCCAGGTCGCAATCCTTGGCTCGTGCAGCGTTGAAATTTTTCTATGATAAAATGCTTAAGAAAAACTTTTTTATCGACCTAAAGGCACCCAAAGTCGTTAGAAAGCTTCCCGAGATACTCACAGTTCAGGAGATGAAGAGAATCTTTGATAATACAGAATCTCTAAGAGATACACTAATTCTAAAGTTTCTTTACGGATGTGGTATGCGTGTTTCTGAAGTCATTTCAATAAAGAAAGAAAATATCGATTTTGATTCTTTAGTCGTCCACATAAAATCCGGTAAGGGCAACAAAGATCGTTTCGTAAAACTTCCTGATTCCGCGATTAAAGATTTTAATCTCTACTTAAAAGATTTAGACTCACTTTATATCTTTCCAGGTCGTCTAAAAGGCCATATTAATGCCAAAACAGCAGAAAGGGCCCTGAATAACGCAGCAAACAAGGCTAAAATAAAGAAAAAGGTTTACTGTCATTTGCTAAGGCATTCTTACGCAACTCATTTATTAGATTCAGGTTTAAGTATCAGATACATTCAAGAGCTATTAGGCCACGAACATTTAGAAACAACACAAATCTATACTAAAGTTTCAAAAGAAAGATTAAAAGAAATAAAAAGTCCCATGGATCAATGGAAATAATTATATGGTTTTGACTCTTGATATCTAGCTCCCTCTTCAAATCCTGACCCATTTCCTCTTCGTAAATCCTGTTCCATTTGGATATAAGCATCACTAATTGTACGACATAAATTGATACAAGAGTCTATAGCCAAAGCGGTAGTCAAGGTAATGGCCCCACCTATCAATAATGCGCAAAGAGAGTTTTTAATTAAACTACCTTTATTTTTTTCTTCAGTTTCTATCATTTTAAATCTCCTTTCACCCCAACTAATTATATAATTAATCAGTTATTTATAAAAGTTATCCTTAAAATAAATAAACCCCTAATGGATAGTTAGAGATAGATTAATGACACATATTTAATACATTAATAGGAGCACTCTGCGGGAATGCCAGGTCTTATTTTTTAAGGAGGTTCTTAAAAAAAGATTCTAGATTATCTCTAGATATCTTGTATTCGTTTGTACCTGTTTGGGTGAGGCGGTACATTTTTTTTCGACCTGTTTTTTTATGCTGGACCAGTTTCGTCTTTCTCAGCGCTTTTAACGCAGGATAAATAGTCCCTGGTGTCAGTTTTGCTCCTTTTCGCTGGCCAATAATGGCCGCGAGTTCATCCCCGCAGAGCGGTTTTTTGCTTAATTCATGGAGTATTTGGAATGATAAAAATCCACGTAAATCAATGAACTTTGGTTGTCTCATAACACTTGAATATATTACTTTAGAGTATATAAACTCTATTATAGTATATCCTATATATTGGGTGTCATATATTATATTTTATATATTGGAAGTAATATATATCTTATATCCAATATATCGTACATACAATATAAATCTGCGCCTAAAATCTTTAAGCGTAAAAACAATCAAATAAAGTGAGTGTAATATCTTAGAATTAGGGTCTTTACCTATAAGGCACATTCACCTGCATTTAGATCAATGCCCTTATTTTATTATTCCAAAACTCTTTTAATTCATCTACTCGTTTTTCATTCTCGGCCTCAACATTAAGCCTTATTATGTCTTCCGTTCCAGAAGCCCTTACCAGAACAAGCGCATCTTTGTACTCCATCAGTAAACCATCAAGCCGGTTTACATTCAACACACCACGGGGTATTTCCAGCCCTTCAACAAGCTTATGTTTCCTCTCCCTTTGGCAGTTTATTTTTTCTTTCGCAGACGGGCATTTGTCTATTTTCGCAAGCTCATCAGCCAATCTTTTCCCATTCAGCAGTTTCAATATTTTTGCCGCGGCATATATCCCGTCGCCATAAAGCCCATGTTCAGGGAATATAAAGTGTCCAGAGGGCTCTCCTCCGAAGCATGCATTTGTCTTCTTTATTCCATCGGCAACATTCCTATCTCCAACAGCAACACGCAAAACTTCTACCTCTTTACTTAAAAAATCTTCGACGCATTTAGATGCTGCAATAGTTGTCACTATCCTTTTGATTCCTGTTTCTTCAATCATTTTTTTACACATCAGCGCCAAGAATTTATCTGCATCAGCAACTTCCCCATTCTCATCTATAACAACCAACCTGTCCGCATCTCCATCAAAGCAGAAGCATATTTTACCTTTCGTAACTTTTCTTACCTCTTCCAGTGTTTTTTCATTTGGTTCTGGCCCCCTTGTAGGAAAATTCCCGTCATATTCGCAGTTTATCTTAGAAACCTTTACACCCAGTTCATGGAGCAATTTTGGTGCAATCTCAGATGCAGCGCCATTGCCTGCATCAACAAAAACATCTGCATTTATTCTTCCAATATGGCTCCTTACATTTTCAACATACTCATCAAAAATATTTTTCTTTTCAAGCATACATTTTTTTTCGTTAAAATTGCAGTTTAACAGGTTTTTTTCAATTTCTTCCTCTTCCTCTGTTCCTATGGCCTCTCCAGTATTTTTCCACAATTTGAAGCCATTCATCTCTTTCGGGCAGTGTGAAGCCGTAATCATTATTCCTTTTTCTGCATATTTAGAAACACCAAAGCATAAAACCGGAGTGGGCACCAATCCAAAATCAATGACTTTATTTAAACCTTTCAGAATATTTTTTTTCAAAGAATCACAGCTTAATCTGACATCCATCCCAATACCAACAATTTTTTCAGATAGGCAGCTCCCAAGTTTGAAGGCAAGTTCTTCGTTTATTTCCTTGCCATAAGTTCCCCTTATCCCGGAAGTTCCAAATAGTTTCATTTTACCGTTAACACTTTAGCCAGATTTCTCGGCTTATCTGGATCAAGTCCTTTCTCAACTGCAAGATAATATGCTATCAATTGCGCAGGAATTACGTTGAGTATAACATCGCTCTTCGGCACCTTCACAAAATAATCAAAAACCGGATTATTTTCCTCTGCAATCCCAATGATGTATCCGCCCCGTGCTTTAATTTCTTCCGCATTTGCTATTATTTCTTTTTTGCCGTCCGCGAACACAATGCAAGGTACGTCTTTCTCAATTAGCGCCAATGTACCATGTTTTAATTCTCCTCCTGCAAAACCCTCCGCATGGATGTAAGAGATTTCTTTTATTTTCAGTGCAGATTCCATTGCGATGGGATAATTGAAACCTCTGCCGATTATGAACAGACTTTTTTTATCTTTCAGTTTATTTGCTAACTCTTTGATTTGCTCAGCAATTCTGTCTTCAAACATAAGATTTATTTTCATACTTATTTCTTTCAGATATTTTTTGCCTTCTTCTAGCTTACCGGCACAGGCATTTGCTAATAATGTAAGCAGAGCAACCTGTCCGATGAATGCTTTGGTCGAAGCTACAGCCATCTCTGGCCCAGCATTTATCATATAATAATCATCTGAAGCCCGCATTATCGAACTACCTATCACGTTCAGCACAGAGATTATTTTTGCACCTTTCTGCTTGGCAGCTTTTATTGCTTCAAGCACATCTGCTGTTTCTCCGCTCTGCGAAATTGGAATTACTAAGGTTTTATCCGTCACAAAATCTACATAATGTTTGAATTCAGATGCTAAAACTACATTTATATGTTTATTTGCAAATTTTGAGAAGATATATGATGCAGTTAGTCCCGCATGATATGCTGTCCCACATGCAACGAAAAATATTCCGAAGGCCTTGTTTAATTCATCAGCAAACCCCATTATCCTTTCCTTAGGTATTGCTATTGCTTTTTCTATGGTTTCTTTTTGCTCCATAATTTCTTTTATCATATAATGTTCATATCCTTGTTTTGTTGCTTGTTCTGCATCCCAGTCTATTATATTCGCTTCTCTCTCTATTTTCCTGTCATCTTTCAAAGAGTAGAACTCAAGTTTTTTCCCCGCAATGACCATTTCATCATCATTGAGATAATAGACTTTTTTTGTATGATTCAAGAATGCAGGAACATCTGATGCAAGAAATTTCTCTTCTCCCTTTTCCCCAACAACCAAAGGGCTACCATTTCTTGCACCTATCAATCCATCAAAATGTTTTTTCATCACAACAATCGCAAATCTTCCTTCCAGTCGTTTTATTGTCTTTTTCACTGCATCAATATAGTTATTCTCTTTTGAATATTCTTCTATCAAGTGAGGTATAACTTCAGTATCTGTTTCAGATTTAAAACTATGGCCTTTTTTGATTAATTCTTCCCTAAGTTCAATGTAGTTTTCAACAATGCCATTGTGCACCACCGCAATATTTTCATCGCAAGACATATGCGGGTGTGCATTTTCTTGGGTTATATTCCCTGTCGTGCCCCATCTGTTATGACCTATGGCAATATTCCCCCTTAAGTTTTCAATCTTGAAATTTATATCTTCTAATTTGCCTTTATCCTTTTGAATATTTATGCCCTCTTCGTCAATGACCGCAATCCCACTAGAATCATACCCCCGGTATGTTAGAATTTTAAGTCCATCGTGGACTATTCTGCTCGCTTCTTTTCCGCCAATATATCCTATTATCCCACACATTCTTCTTTAATCACCTCAGCAGGCATAGTATTTCTTAATAATTTTCTTCCTGGATATATTGTGGTCTTTATTCCTGTTTTGATATTATCCATAATTATGGTTCCGAATTTTCTTCTCCCTGTATCTATTAACTTGCCACAGATCATAGATTTTACATTTGAATTATCATGCCTTAGATTTGCAGTGATTGTTCCAGCACCAATATTTACATTCTCGCCAAGAACAGAATCCCCTATGTAAGAAAGGTGCCCAACATGGACATTATTATTTAAAACAGAATTTTTTATTTCAACTGCATTGCCTATCTTGCAGTTGTCTCCTATTGCAGTGTACCCTCGAATATAGCAGTTTGGTCCAATCACACAATTTTTTCCTATTACCACATTGCCTTCTACATATGCCCCGTTTTTTATTATAGACCCCTCACCAAGGTGTATTTTTCCTTTGATTGTTGCATTTGGCTCTACTTCTCCCTCAATTTTATTTGTAATCATTTTCAAAAGATATTCATTTGCTTCTATTATCGACCAAGGATAAACTATGGGGCACCATCTTTCTGCAAGCTCATAATTTATAATTCCTTTCGAGGCTAGATAACCAACAAAATCTGTAATCTCATATTCTCCTCTTGAGGATTTTTCAAGTTTATGCTCAAAAATCTTTGGACCGAATATATACAGCCCAATATTTGCAAGATTTGTTTTAGGATTTTCTTCCTTCTCTACTAAGTTAATAACTTTTTCTCCTTCAACATACACCGCGCCACAATTTTTCATTTCTTCTTTTTTTATCACCGCAATGCAATATTCGTGTCTGATGCAATTCTCAATATCTTCTCTAAAGAAAAGATCATCCCCATTAATTACAATAAACTTTTCATTCAGCAATTCTTTTGCTTGCATTAAAGCGTGCCCATTCCCCATCTGTTCATTCTGCGTTATAAATGTAACTTTTAATCCATTATAGTAATTTCCTACGAAATCTTTTATCATCTCTTTTTTATATCCTACAATTATTATCACTTCGTCCACTAATCCCATAAATTGGTCTAAATTGTGCTCCAAAATGGTTTTATTTGCAATCTTAAGTAAAGGTTTGGGTTTTGTTAATGTTAAAGGATAAGTTCTTGTGCTCTTTCCTGCGGCTAATATTACGGCTTTCATTTTTTCTCCAAAAACTATCGTCATTTGCATTACTATTTAAATCTTATTAAACAGATTAAAAAAGGTTTTAATAACACCGAAAATATTTTAACCTCAAGTTGCTTAATATTTAATAGGATAGGTAAAAAAATGTCTGGTCCAGCAGAAGGAAAAAAATTATTAAGAAATGTCCGGGTTTATATTCATAGAAAGGGAAAATCTTTAGCTACCGTAACACATATTGACATAGAGGGAGATATTAAAAAAATTATAAATCCAGGGGAAATAACGTTCATTAAAGGCAAAGAAGGAGGAGTTTTCATCGCCTTGAAGAAACCCATGATAAAACGAGCAGAAGAGTTGCTTTAGAGCATAAAAATCTTTATAAGTTTACAAGTTATAATCAATCTTAATTAAAGGAGGACATTAAAATGGCAATTAATTTCATGGGGTTAGATAGGTTAGATACACGGGAAATAGAGTTAGTTAAAGACTTATCAGGTAAATCTTTTTCAAAAATTTCAAGAAGTTTCCCCAATGCAATTCTAACGATGAAAATTGAGCAATTCAACAAAGGGGGCAAAAAAAGTAGGTTTGATATTAATTTAAAATTAAATGATGTATCTTTACCGTCGGGTTTTCTATCAGTTAATCATTCAGGCCAAGATACTTGGGATTTAACCGTTTCAATTCGTAAAGCTTTTGGCAATCTACAGAACGAATTAGAACATAAAATAAAACCGCAGAATAAAGAAAAGAAAAAAATATTCAAATAATTATTAATATTTTGTATTTAATATATTGCTGATTTTTTCGATATGCTCGGCAATCCTATGTCCATCGTCAGTTAATTTTATTGTTTTTATTCTGCCCTGCTTATCAAACGAAACCAAGTTGGATTTTTCCATCTCTTGCAATATTTTTACAGCATGCGAATAAGTGCAATCTACTTCTTTAGCCAACACAGACCCGTATTTACTCCTGCTGCTGTTTTTCAGTTTGACTAAAATCATTGCTGGTTTTTTTCTGAAAAACACTTCAAAAATATTTTTTGGAATTTCTTCACCCATATTGTTAAGCACCCCCTCGTTTTATATCTTATAAAACATATAATCTAATGCTCATATTTAAATGTTTGTTTTTCACATGATAGTGGTGTATCACTATTTTTTCTATTCAGTGTCCAATTTTTATCCAAAAAGTTTATATAAATTCAGCTGCTAAATATATGCATGCTTGACATTAATCTGATTAGAAACAGTCCCAAAATAATTGAGAAAGACTTAAAGAAACGTAAAGATAAAGAAAAGATTAAACTTTTCAATGATTTGGTTGAAAAAGATATCCTTTGGCGCAAAAAAAAGAAAAATATTGAAGATTTAAAGCATGACCGTAATGTTATAACTAAAGAAATAAATGAATTAAAGAAAAGCGGCAAGAAGGCAGATAAAAAAATCAAAGAGGCTTCCGAAATTTCTAGCCAAATAAAGACTGACGAGACCTTAGTTGAAGAACTATATGAAGAAATGAAAAAACAGCTAATGCGCTTGCCTAACTTAATGGATAGCTCAGTTCCGATTGGGGATGACGATACTCAGAATGTTGAGGTCAAACGATTCGGCAATATTACAGAGAAAGATTTTGAAATTAAAAATCACGGTGAATTATTAGAGTCAATCAATTTAGCCGATTTTGATCAGGCTGCAAAAGTTTCAGGGGCAGGATTTAATTTCTTAATCGGTGATGCGGCAAAATTATCAAGGGCCTTATCACAATTAGCTATAGACTACTTAATCGAAAAAGGATACAAATTAGTTGAGACACCATTAATGATTCATAGGGCGGCTTACGAAGGGGCAGTTGATCTTTCAGATTTTGAAAGCGTAATGTATAAAATAGACAACGAAGATTTATATTTAATTGCAACATCAGAGCATTCAATGAACGCTTTATTCGAAGGCAAGGTCATAGCAGAGGAATCATTACCCATAAAATTAATTGCTCTGACCCCATGTTTTAGAAAAGAAATCGGTTCTAGGGGAGTCGATACAAAAGGCATATTTCGGGTTCATCAGTTCTATAAATTAGAACAATTCATAATTTGTAAGCCAGAAGATTCAAGTAAATTTCATGAAGAGTTAATCAATAATGCAATTGAAATAACCAAAAAAATAGAAGTTCCTTTTAGGCAGGTTAATATTTGTACGGGGGATTTAGGCACAGTAGCATCAAAAAAATACGATTTAGAGTGCTGGTCTCCAAGGCAGAAGAAATTTATCGAAACTCATTCAGGTAGCAATTGTACGGATTATCAGGCAAGGCGTTCAAATATTAAGTATGGTAAATATGGCGGTGAAAAAGCATATCCTCACACATTAAACTGTACAGCAATGGCGGTAGGCAGAATGATGGTTGTTTTATTAGAGAATCATCAAAATATGGATGGTTCAATTAATATTCCAAAAGCACTCAGGCCTTATATGGGCGGCCAGACAAGAATAGTAAAAAAGGAGGCTAAAAAATGAAATCTGAAAAGCATAAAAAGCGTGAATTGCTTAATGAAGAGACAGAGGAAGATATTAAGGAAGACTTTGAAGAAGGCGAAAAAGATCCAGATGTTTACACAAAAGAAGGTGCAGAATATTTAAACGACGAGGATGATTCCTTGGAAGATGATGAAGCAGGTTTTATGGAAGGCGAAATCAAGGCATCAGAAGATGAAGAGGCAGATGAAACTGAATCTCTGGGTACCTGTGACCACTGTGGCAAGCTCTTAGATGATTCTTTTGTTGAAGAAGAAGTTGAAGGCGAATTGCATGAGTTTTGCTGTGATTTCTGTGCTTCAGAATTCAAGAAAATTATCGAGAATGAAGATATAGCAGATCATACAGACGAATTAAGAAAAGAATCTTTCTCTGAGAATAAGAAGATTAAAAAGAAGAAATAACAATCTTTATAAATCAATTTCTTTACTTTTATTTTATAATGAAAATATTGGCTGCAGGAGATATACATGGAGATATTCGTTTAGTTAGGAAATTGGCAGATCAGGCAGAGAAAGAGAATGTAGATATGGTTGTTCTTTGTGGCGATCTTACTCAATTCGAGAAGTCTACAGATAATTTAATCGGCCCATTCAAGGCCAAAGGCAAGAAAGTTTTGCTTATCCCAGGCAATCATGAAACTTTAGCCACGGCTGATTTTTTGGCAGAACTTTATGATGTTACAAATTTGCACGGCTATTCTGTTAAGATGAACGATATCGGTTTATTTGGCTGCGGCTCAGCTAACATTGGTTTGTTTCAGCTCAAGGAAGAAGAGATATTCCGGCTGTTGAAGAAAGGCTATGACAAAATCAAAGATCAGAAAGTTAAGATTATGGTCACGCATGTCCATCCTTCAGATACCTTGATGGAAAAGCTTTCCAATTTTGTTCCAGGCAGCAAAGGCGTTAAAAAAGCAATAGACTCTTTCAAGCCAGATATTTTATTCTGCTCTCACATTCATGAGGCTGAGGGCATAGAAGAAAAGATAGGGAAGACTAGAGTAATAAATGTGGGTAGGAAAGGAAAAATCATCGATGTTTAAATCATTTTTCTTTAAAGTTCAACAAAATAATTTTTAGTTTTCTAATTTTTTTAAATAGATATGTTTAAATATCCGTTCTTACAATAGTTTATAAAAACTTTCAACGATGCGCAGATTAAAAAAAAGTAATGAGGTGAAAAGAAGCATCTGGTCCGCGCGGACCATTTTTTCTAGAGGGGGATATTCCTCTTACGGCAAAGATAACCCCTGAGTTTAATTCCATCAATCCAAAATGAATAGATTAAATCCATCATTTTAAAGAAAGGTATTTAAATACGATTTGGTACTATAAAATAAGGGCCCGATGGGCAAAATAATGAGAGTATGTTTAGTTTGCGCTGCTTCCAATAATGGGTTCATTGAAAATATTTGAGGGGATAAAAAAGAGGAGAAATGTTAAATAAAAAATTCTTGTTCACTTTAATTATTGAAGTAATTTTATTGCTTTTATTGGCTGATTCTGTATGTGCAGAATGGGCTACTTCGCTCGATATATTTGATTCAGAAGCAGATGATGAAACGCAAATTCAAAGTAATGATGTGAAAGTTTTAGCTGGAGAAACAGTAACCTTTTATGCAAATTATTCTAGTAATGATGGATTTGATTTA
>JAGVXY010000020.1 GCA_018303545.1 Candidatus Woesearchaeota archaeon
CTAATTTTTAAGCCTTTCTATACAAAAACAGTCAATTTATGTGCAAAACCCTCGAATTTATGTGCAAAAGGCCATTTATGTGCAAAGCCCAATTTTCCGAAACATTTATAAATAACAGAGCAACTACTATTTAAATACAACTGAACTTATTCTCAAGTGGCAAATAAGTTCTTTGACACGGAGGATTACCCAAAATGTCGGAATACATAAAAAAGTGCCCGGATTGTGGCAGCATAAATCTTATTCTTCACAAGGACAAAGGCGAAGTCATATGTAAAGACTGCGGTTTAGTCATTGAAGATCGTATGGTTGATTTCGGTCAGGAATGGCGTGAATTTGATGCAGATCAAGCTACAAAGAAGCGTAGAACTGGCGCCCCAATCACTTGGACCAAATATGATCAAGGTTTAGGTACAGATGTGGGTCAAAAGGGAGATCTTTACAAGTTAGCGGGAAAGTCAAGGAACAAGTTCTTCAGATTGAGAAAATGGCAGTACAGAATCTCAACAGCAATAGAAAGAAACTTAAAGTTAGCTCTGTCCGAACTTAAAAGGGTTGCTTCATTCTTGAAATTACCAAAATCTGTTGAAGAGGAAGCGGCAAGAATTTACACTTTAGCAGTTCAAAGGGGATTAGTAAGAGGCCGTTCTATGGAATCAGTAGTAGCTGGTGCATTATATGCAGCATGCAGAAGGCATGAAGTCCCAAGAACTCTAGATGAACTATCTGAATCTTCAGGCATTGATAAGAAAGAAATCGGAAGAACTTATAGATTTATAACAAGAGAATTAGGAATCAGAATTTTGCCATCTAATCCAGTGGATTATTTGCCCCGGTTTGCATCTTCATTGAAACTTTCAGCAGAGACTCAGTCAAGAGCAGTAGAAATATTGCAATTGGCCCAGAAATCTGAATTGACTTCCGGTCGAGGACCTACAGGAATTGCTGCCGCTGCATTATATGTTGCTGCTTTGATAAACAATGAAAAGCGCACTCAAAGAGAAGTTGCAGATATAGCAGGCATAACAGAAGTTACAATAAGAAACAGGTACAAAGAATTAATCAAGAAATTGGACCTGCATGAAACCATAAAAAAGGCCAAAAAAGATTAAATTTTTAAACTTTTAACTCTTTTACCTCTTTTATGCATTGTATCTTAAAAAAGGTCATATTGATTTCTTTAGCATTTGTGTTATTTTTACCATTAGTGCTTTCATGTGTGCCTTACACTTCGGGCAACCTAGATGCAGATTCAAATATTTATTATTCTGAAAGTTGGACAGATTATTTCAAAAATTTGCCTGGAAATTTGGTTGATTTCTATCACATTGATGATTCATTAAATCTGGGTTTGGGCTATCAGGGGTCAGTTTATTTTCTCGTGAATAATATTCCTATTGCCGGTCTGTACAAAATGGATATCCCTACTGCAAATTCAGGAACAAATCCAGTCATTCAGGTTGTGGTCAATGATGTGCTTTATTGCTCCGTTAACTTAGCCTCTTACAATATCAATGAAGGTTTAATTTTGCAGCCTGTACTTCCGTTTAAGCAGGGTCAGAATTTAGTTAAGATTCAGATCAAATCAGGAACAGTTTCAATAGGCTCGATAAAAGTTTATGATGATTGCAAGTCTATATTAAATCTTTCCTGCCCGAAAATGTCCTGCACAAAAGATGATGTTAATCTGGGATGCTCAAATATATTGCCAACATTCGGTCTACCTTGTACTGATGTCTGGTCATGCACTCCATGGGGAGGAAATTGCTCTGAAGAAATGAATTTATTGTCAAGAAATTGCATAGAAGCAAATAATTGTCCGACGGCTTATTCAATGCCAAATCCTTTTGAATCAACTTCATGCGCTTATGATTTAAATTGCAATGATTCAGATAATGATGGTTATGGCAAAAATTGTTTTTCTGGTAATCAGGAACTTTATGATTGTGATGACAGAAATGCAGCTATAAATCCTTCAGCAAGAGAAATCTGTGATAATTTAGATAATGATTGCGATGACTCAATCGATGAAGAATGTCCTTGCATTGTCGGGACTATAAGGCCCTGCGGTTCTTCAACCGGATCATGTTCTATGGGTGTTCAGATTTGCTTAGGTCTCGGATGGAGTCTTTGCGGTGGACAGGGTTATACAAATAAGATTTTAGAAACTTGTGGCGACGGCAAAGATAATGATTGCGATGGCCAGATTGATGAAAATTGCCCTTGTGATACAGGCGCCACACAGTCTTGTGGGGATGACAATTCATGTTCAAAAGGTCTTCAGACTTGCGTCGAAGGACTTTGGGGTCAGTGCGTCGGAGAGCAGAAAGCAGTTCCCGAGATAGAGAGTCTTTGCAGCAATAACAAAGATGATGATTGCGATGGCAAAATAGATGGTCAGGATGATACTTGTAAAACTTCGGCTTATAATATTTCTGGTTTTGGTCATTGCATAAACAGAATTAAGGATGCAGATGAAGAATCTGTTGATTGTGGGGGAAATGATTGCGAGAGTTGCTCAATTGTTTTTTCATGTATAAATGATTTTCAGGATGGAACCGAAGAGGGCATTGACTGCGGAGGCAGATGCCCCAATGATTGCGCACCAGAACCTTATGCTACCCAGAATAATAAAGGAGTAATCTCTAATGATTCATTAGAACAAGAGACACCAAGGTCTTGGTCCTGGTTAATATATATAGGTTTAGCATTGTTGGTTATTGGTATAGTCTCATTTTTAATTATTTCGGGAAAAATAAAATTCAAATCTTTATCGCCCAAGAAAGAATCAGTTTCATCTAGAGTATTTGTTTCAAAACTACCCCCTCAGAAACCAATTCAAATTAAACCAGAATCAAAACCAGTTCAGAGGAAAGAAAGTTCTCAAGATATTGATATGCGCCTTGAAAAATCAATTGAAGAATCCAAGAAATTTTTTGGAGGTAAAAAATGAGGAATTTGGTTCTGTCAGCAGTAATTGTATTTATTCTATTGGTCTCAATTTCTAGTCTTGCTTACACGAGCCTTGTTACTTATGATGTTTTAGGTAAATCTTTAAACCTTCCAAAAGAAAGTGCAAATATCGTTGTTTCTCCGCAGCCTGCTACACAAGCTTCGTTGCCGGTAAGAATTAATGCCTCATTTCCCTCTGGTTACAAGATTTACAATCGGGCATTTTTGTGTGATGGCAAGGGCCTAGTTATTTATCCGCTTTCAGGTAATTCATCAAAATCATGGATTGAAGGGAGTCTTTCAGGTACAGTTTTTCTCAGTGGTAAAGGGGGCCAATCTGCTTTTAGTTCTATTACCGGCAGATCTACATTTTCCCAAAGCTCAAAGACGATTTCTGTTGAAGAATTCACATCATTGGCGGTTGCAGATTCAAACTGCCAGTCTCAGAAAAAAGATTTTAATTTGCAGGGTTCATTTCTTAGTATAACTAAAGATAATCAAGAAAAAATCCACGGAATTTATTACGGCAAAGATAATACGCTGCACTATTTAACTTCAACAGGTTTGAATAATCAGGATTTTATTATTTCGGGAGCAAGTGTTCAGGGTGCATCTTCATTCATTAAGCCGAAGATCGCATTGGATAGTTCTTCAAATCCACAAATTGTTTGGGGTTACAATGGCCGATTGTTTTATACTTATTTTTCAGGCTCATGGCGGACCCAGGAGATCAATATTACGGGGAAAGCAATTGCAGTATCCATTGGAGTTGACTCTTCAAATTTAGTTCATATAATTTATTCTGTTGACAATCCCCAGAGGATGATGCATCTAACTTACTTTGCTGGTTCGCAGAAAGATTCAAAAATAATTTTTGATGATTCTCCATCAGATTTAGAAATTTCAAAAGATAGATTGGGCCAGCTTTATGCATTTTGGGGAAAAGAAAAAAAAGTTATCCAATATTCATTATCAGACAGGCAGCGTTTGGAATATGAAAGCAAGTATGAAATAAAAAATGTTTATGCAACTTTTGATAGCTTTAATGTGCCGTATGTTTCATATGAGGGATGGGCCACTCAAGATTCTTCAAATGCCTCTTTAAACAATTCTAGATTGCAGGGTATAGGCGTACTAATCAACGGTGTAGATTATGATGTCTTAACATTGGATTCTTTACATAGCAGTATTTATCCAAAAATAAGCTCGGATAGCAAAGGTTACATTTATCTTGCATGGTCAAAAGGTTCTTCAATCTATATTATGGGTTATGACGGGGTTCAATGGTCTCCTCAACAAGTTCTTGCTACTGATGCTTTAATCGCGAATAATTTTGCTTCATTAGTGCAGGGTAATGTGATTTCAGTTTTGTACGATAAATCTTCAGGTATTGCAATAGTCAACTCACCATTGTCATGTTTTGCTATCAATTATAATCAGGCTGCATCAGGCAGGGCTTATAATCCAGAGGTATTTTCAGGCTGCTCAAGAAATCTTTACTTATTTGGATGCAAACTTGAATCTTCAATGAGGTGGAATTGCACATGGTATTATTCCCCCATTGAGTTTATGGCATTTGATGATGATTCACCTCTAATTAGAGATTCAGATTTGAAGCCACAGACAACTTATTATTTTATCCAAGAATATGACCCAAACACATTATATAATGAATATATAAAAGAATGCAAAGAAGGGAATAATACTAAATCTGGATGCAATTTTGGAAGCAATATTGATTTATTCAAAGTTTATGATCCTAAGGCAGCAAATATTGTTAGTTCATCAAAAGCATTATCTCCGGAAGTTAAGGTTGCAGAATGCGGCTCTTCAATAATTAAGGCAGAATTAATGATTAATGATAAGACAGTTTATTCTTATGGTCTTCAGCAAAATAAGGTTACCGGGGCATTTTCGGTTGCGGAGTCTTCGTTGATAAAAGATTTATTTGAGGGTTTGCCAGCTTCCGAATACCGTTTGGAGAATCTTAATGCAAATTCATTTACCCTTAATTCAGGAACTGAAAGTCTTTCATATGGGATACCTAAAGAAAAAAATATTTCTGAAGGAGTAATAGAAGTTTCTCTCTCTGGTTTAAGATCAGATGCTTATATCTGTGGCAGTGGTTATTCCAAAGACTGGTCCGGTTCAGATATTCTTGGAGAGAACAACGTAAAAAGCGGATGCAAGGGCGATGAAAAACTTGCAGAATTATTTTCAATTGGTGTATCAGATAAAGATTTTATCTCTGTTGGTTTATCAGGTTATGCATTTATTAAAATATTTAGCGGCAGTTCTTCGCTAGCTTACGCGCAGGGCAATATAAATAACGCCCCTGTTTACAATTCATATCCGGTTATATTATCTCCAAATAAAGAATATCGATTCAGATTAAAATTTGGCAAAGGTGAAGCTAACTTAAATATCTTTGATGGCGAGGAAAAAATACTTGATCTCACTGCTTATTACAATTCAGAACACTCCCCTTATATCACTTCGATTAGGTTGGGCGGCGCTGAATATGGTTCGGACTCACGATCTTTTGGATTTTCACCAAAAGGTGCAACTTATTCCAAAGTTTTGCTTTATCAGCTTGATTCAAATGCCACCAGCCAGTCAGAGCAGTGCATACAGACCTTGAAGCCATCAAGTTCAATTACTTGTGCAGCAGCAGAATCTGCATTTAAACAGAATTTTTTTGACGATTTTGGAATTGAAGGTGTTTCTGGGGGCATAGGTTCATTCAATGCAGATATGAATAAGGGTTATAGTTTTGAGACAGGTAAGCCCATTTGCAATGGGTTGCTTTTAACAGGCCAGAACAATCTTGTTGCCAAAGTGACCGATGCAGGGAATAATTTAATTTCAAAATCTGCCCACTTTGTTATGAAGCCAAGAGGTTCAGCTAAATTCTGGGAGGTCTTTAGTCAGGATTATTTGGCAGGCTATCCAAGAGTAGAATTTGTTGGCAAGGAAGACATTTTAGCTTCAACGAAAGAGGGAAAATTAGTTAAGTTTGTTCCAGATTCAGAAACTATTGACCTAAGCCTGTTTGATCAGACTAAAATAGGTTCTGATTTATGTTATACAAAAACAACAGAAAGTTTATGCAGACAGTCTTCAGATATATGTGTATGGGATTTAACAAGTTCCGCTTCATGTCGTCCTCGCGTGTCAATAGATAAAGGAGCATACCATTTAGTTACATATGTTTATTCTAGTTCAGATAAATTAGTTGAAAATCTTGCTGTTTCGGGATCAGTTGGTTTTGCGCTTTTCTGCAACGGCATTTTTGCCGCCGGAACCAATGTTCGCGAAACTAAATTTACTGAACCAAATATTCTGAAATTAAGAGAAGGGTGGAACAGATTTGACTTGCTTATTTACAGAGACTTGCCCTATTACAGGCAGATAAAAATATCTCCTTCAATAAGTTCTTTAGGTGAAGTAATGAACCCTAGGATATATCCTGAAACATTTTCAGTTGACGATGTCTCTTCATACCCCCTTGATTTGTCCTGGGCAAAAGGTGAAATTCGTGGTGGAGGAACATATGCAACAGATAATGCCGATGTCCAAAAAACTAAACAGCTTAATTTCCAAAGCTTTGATTGTGAATCATGTTTGGCCCCAGATGAGGGATTTGGTTACTGGCAATGGTATGCTAATCCTAGCTTAAGAGATGCTAATATCGTCCCTGCAGTATACCTTGAACAAGAAATAATGGTAAACATTTCTGAATTCGACCGCTGTTACAGTCCAAGGGCTCCAGTCGTTATTCCAAATTGTTATTATCTTGAGGCAAAATCCCAGATTACAAGAAGCAGTCTGCCATCAGATTATCAGGAATATTCTGCAGAAATACCTGTAACTTATAAATTTGAATTTGATCCTAAAATTCCGCAAGAATTGACTCCAAATGTCTATGGCCTAAGTTGTGATCGTTATGATAAACCAGTACAGCCATTTACATTAGTGGTTGCAGATAATGGTGAGAAAAAATTATATTTCATAGGCAATGCAGGTGAAGAAAATGGGCAGGGTTGCCCTGTTGATAATTATCTTGAAGGTATGAATCTTGCAGACTGGAAAGCTAATGGTGCAAAATGCATAAAGTTTTTTACTGGTTTTGTTAGATATAATAGTAGGCATACCGTATTTTTAGCTAATAATTATGCTGGAACAGAATATCCTACATATGAATATCTGGTCGTAAGTCAGCCTCAATCTTCTGCGCAGATTGGAGAAATGGCCGGCGGCTGCATCAAGATCCCTGAATAATTCGAACCAAATTTTTTATATCTGTTTCTGCTTTCACGCCAGTTCCGGAGAAATGTGTTCTTGAGCATTTTATTTTAGCTTTTTTTAATCTGAATATTGCTTCTTCTGTCTTGATTGTTTTTGTCTTGTATATATGCCCCACTCGGTGCAGTTCGTAGTACCCTACAGTATCAATCTCTTCTTCTATATGATCAATTCTATAATATGGTAATTTAGTAGTTTTTAATTTTCCAGCCCACAATGGGCCTATGGCCATCATTTTTTCTCCACAGCATTCACCATTGTTAAAATCAGAAATCTCTCGGTGCAAACATTTTTTGCAGTATAACAGATATTTATGTTGCTTTATTATTTCATCGCATTTAATTTTTGATTTTTCGCATTTCATAAATGCTCTTGAGTAATGATGTATAGAATACGAAAACAATGGTATTAATGCCTTATTGTACTGTGTTCCAATCAGTTGTATTTTTCTTATCAAAATTCTCAATCCCAACTCATTGAAAAATTCAGTTTTGTAAGATCTTGCCCAATAGCTCCTTTTGCATACTTTAGGGAATGTGCCAGAAAGGGCAGAAGTATCAGTTGCAGTTACGGCTAAAATCCCCTTTCTTGCTAAAGACTGCATTGCAGCATCTAAAAACTTTGAAGGATTCCCAAAAGGATCTATATCAATGTAATCAAATCCTTCGCTTTCCCTGAGTAATATATTTGCATCTTTGTTAAAAACCTTAACATCTTTTATTTTATTTAATTTAAGATTCGCCTTCATCAGTTTGTAAGCTTCTTTTGATATGTCATTCATTACTAAATTGCATTGCATTTCTTTTTTGAATCTTATCCCTCTAAGTCCGGTGCCTTCCATTGGGAGGCAGACTCTTGGGCATTCCAATGTTTTAAGAATATCTACGCTTATATCCCGGTTCAATTTCATTATTGGATTATAGAACACAGGCATTTTTTTTGATACGTTTTTGTCTTTAGGTATTTTTATCTTCACACCTTCGACTTCAGTTATCTTATACATATAAGTAAAAGCATAGTTTTTTATATAATAAAAGTTTCTATTTTCTTGATGGAAAACTGTGTTTTTGTTATTAAAGAGTTCAAAAGTAATTTCTTTTATGTATTGAAAAACTGGTTTGCCAGTTGGAAGATTATGTGTAAGCACCCTTATCTATTTATCCCTGACATTGTATTTTCATTGGGTTTTCTTCTCCTTACTTATTTGCTTTCTAGATATATAGGTGTAACGGACATTTTTTTTCTAGGGGCAGACTCATTCTCAAAAGAATATTACTTATCTTTCATAAAATCAAATTGGTTTAATCTGCTCTATTCAATAGGGACTTTCATAGTGCTGACTTTTACATTCGGCATTTCAGTTTTTGCTTACAAATATTTTTTGATAACTAACATCTTGAATGGAAAAACAAATAAGCCTTTCTTCAGGCAATTGACACATGCAGAATCTTTCATCCCCTCATTGATAATATTGAGAGTCTACACATATCTTATTTTTTTGGTTTCAATAATTATTTTTATCGTTTTATTTTCTGGTCTTTATAAGATCTTTCCATCATTGAGCATAAATTGGGCTAGTATAATTTTGACTTGTTTCTTTTTGTTATTCCTGCTTTTCACTCTTTTCAGTACGCCTGCCCTATTTATTGATAAATTTAAAGCATTCAAATCATTAGTTAGAGCATATCATTTTGTTATGAAAAAATTTATTTATTCTTCTTTTGTCCTTATTTTTATTATTGCCACTTTTATATTTATTTCAATTCTATGTTATGCAATTACTTTACCGTTTAATTTACCAATATGGTTTTCTGCAATTTATCCATTTATTCCGGTTTGGATATTCGGGGTCTTTAGACCAATCTTTACATTTTATAGTTTCAAACAATAATCTCTAAGAAATCTTCTGCTGCAATCGTCTCATGCTTGAATACGTGCTTGGCTTCTTTAACCAAATCATCAACACGCCCATATCTTTGGCTAAAATGGGTTAAAATTAATTTCTTGGCCTTAGCTTTTTTAGCAACTTCTCCTGCTTCTTTCGCAGTCATATGCATATACTCTTCACTTTTATCTTTTTCAAGATGAGTGCTTTCACATATTGCAATATCTGCTTCTTTAGCAACTTTAACAGCATTGTCACAAATTGTAGTATCTGCAACGAAAGCAATAACCTTGCCTTCGGTAATTTTAGTTGCATTCTCTGCTTTTATTTTCTTGCCCTGCCATTCTATATCTTTGCCCTGTTGTAGCTGTTTTAATATTGGATGTTTCTGTAACCCGAATTTTTTAATGTAATCCACATCAATATTTCTCCTATCTTTTTCGATAAATCTATATCCTAATGTTTCTATTCCATGCTCCAAATAGTAAGCTTCAATAGAAAAATCTTTGGTGTCTAAAAATTTTCCGGCTTTTTCAATCTCATGAATTTCAACATCTATTCGGCAAATCATTGCTATACCTTCACACATATTCTTGAAATATCTCTTGCTTCCTTTTGGCCCATAAATTTCTATTTTTCCGTTGAATTCCGAGGTGCCTAAAGTTTGCACTAATCCAGGTAATCCTAAGACATGGTCTCCGTGCCAGTGAGTTATTAAGATTTTAGTTATTTTTGTAGGTTTCAAGCCAGCTATCCTGAATTGCCTCTGAGTTCCCTCTCCACAGTCGACCAAAATATTTTCATCCTTATAACTAAGTAAAACTGCAGAATGATTCCTTTGCTTTGTTGGAATCATGCTTCCTGTCCCTAAAAATGTTATTTTTATCATGTAAATATTATAAAGGGCAAAGTTTTTTAAATATTTTCCTCTTATTCTATTGTTATGAAGGTACTTTCATCTTTCGAAGGGGATTCTGTGATTACAGAAGATTCTGATCTAGCAAGGACTTTTTACGACAAAAGCCACTTTGGCAGCATTTTAAAGGGTAAGGTGCAGCTTAGTATCCTAGAAGCTTTATTCCTTGTTGACAAAGAAAAATTGGCTGTTATATGTGGCAAAAAAGAGCTTTCTTTCTTTGAGTTAATGAAAAAGTGCAAAAAATCAGATAAGTCCCTCTCAATAAAATATGCGGTCTTTAACGACTTAAGATCAAGAGGCTATACCGTAAAAACTGCATTGAAATATGGCGCAGACTTCAGAGTTTATGAACGCGGTGTAAGACCGGGTCAGGACCATGCAAAATGGATTGTTTATCCTGTCCACGAATCGCATTCTCTAACGTGGCGTGATTTCTGCGCAAAGAATAGAATTGCCCATTCTACAAAGAAGCATCTTCTAATCGCTCTAGTTGACGATGAATCAGATGTTACATACTTTGAAGTCGGCTGGATAAGACCTTAAATGCCCCTATTCTATCACAATAACATTTTTAAACTATTTTCATTTTTAGTCAAATAGTATGGAAGATTTGAAGGAGCGCATTTATCAAGAAGTGGTTCGGCAAGGCCCAGTTTTACCGGTTAAGATTTCAAAATTACTCGGTGGAAACCTTATGTTCTTTTCCGCCTATCTATCCGAATTGGTTGCAAATCAGAGAATTTTCCTGACACATACTAAAATTGGGAGTTCTCCGCTGTATTATATAAAAGGCCAGGAGCATAAGCTTCCTGAAAAATTATATGAACATCTTGGCGGTTCAATGAAAGAAGTATTTGATTTATTAAAATTAAATAAAGTAATCCGAGATGCAGATCTTCCTCCGAGATTCCACCATGCCATTACAGAATTAAAAGATTTTGCAGTTCCTTTAGATGTTACATTTAATGACAACACAGAAAGATTTTGGAAATGGCGTTTTGCAGATGAAGAGGCGGTTAAATCTTTAATCTCAAAACTTCTTGAAAAACATAGTTTAAAAAAACCTGAAGTTAAACAAGAACTGCCAAAACTTGAATCTAATGAAACAATGCAATTGAAGAAAGAATCAGAATTGAAAAAATCCGAAACGCAAAAGAGCTTAGTGGAAAAAATATCTGAAAAAAAATCAGAGAAAAAAATAAGCTCTGAATTCATGGAGCAATCTTTGACTTTCTTTCAGCAGAAAGGCATTCAGGTGTTAGATGAAGATGTAATAAGAAAACAGTCAGATATTGAATTTGTTATTTCCGTTCCCTCCGCTATAGGCCACGTTAAATTCTTTGTCAAGGCAAAAAATAAGAAAAAAATAACGCCTGGGGATTTATCGTTAGCGTATTCAAAAGCCCAAAGCAAGAAATTACCCTTGCTGTATATTTCCACAGGGGAAATTTCAAAGAAGACTGAAGATTACATTGGTAAAAATTTCGACGGACTAAAATTCAAAAAGATTTAACAATAAGAATAATTGTGCCTATTGTCACCAATATTGAAATTAGATTGGTCATTGGCAAAGGTTTTTGATATACCTCTATAATCGTTTTGTTTTGATAATCCCATCCAGTTTCAGCAGTAACCAGAGGCAGAATAACCAACATAATCAGTAATATTAGCAATTTCATAGTTTTGTTGTCTAATCTCTTATTAAATACGTTTTCGCTTCAAAATCCGCAATAATTCCGGAAAGCCTTATAAAGCATTTTATTCTTTTGCTCATTATGGCTCGTTATTTATTAGTTTTAGGAAGAGATATAGAACTCTCGAAGCTTGAACTTTTTTCTTATTTGGGATCTCATAATATTGATTATAAGATATTAGAGTCAGAAGATAATTGCCTGGCTATTGATTCTAAATCTCTGAATACAAGTAAGACTATAGCGGACTTAGGGGGTTTAGTGAAAATTGCTATATTCTGTGAAAATTTAGACTCTGTCGAGCTTTATCAGGGTAAATCAGAAAAATTAGATTACACAATTTCAAACTACGGACAGCCCAATCCCAATATTGTTTATAGTCTTAAATTATATTTGAAAAAACGTTTCAAAGATGAAGGCCTAAAAGCAATTATTAGAAACCCTCATAATCCTTCCGAAGATGCAGTCTCTCCAACAAGAATATCAAGATCTTCAATGCTAGAATTAATTGTTTTTCACAAAGGGGTGTACATTACCCAATCTGTTTCTGATCCAAGAGAAATAAAATCAAGGGATATTAACAGACCGGCTCAGCGACCATTGCATGTCATTTCAATAAGGCTTGCAAAGATCCTGATTAATCTTTCTGGTGCAAAACCAGGTAATATTTTATTGGACCCTTTTTGTGGTATCGGTACAATCCTGCAAGAAGCATTGCTGAAAAATATTAATGCAATAGGCATCGATTTGTCAAATGATTGTATAATGGCTTCAAGAAAGAATTTAAACTGGCTTAGGGAGAATTATCGGTTTAATGCCAAAGATAAGCTTATCTGCGGCGATGCGGCGAAATTATCCTCTTTAGTCAAAGAGCAAATCGATGTAGCTGTTACAGAACCTTACTTGGGTCCTTTTCTGACAAAGAAACCGCATTCAGTCACGGCATTAAAGATAGTCACAGAATTGAGGCCTATGTATAAAGCAGTCATGCGTGAATTGCGTGCAGTTGTAAAGAAAAAAGTTATTATTATTGTTCCAAGGTTTGATACTGTGGATGGTAAAAAGATTAATTTGAATTTTATAGAATTCACTCAAGGTTTCAAAGTTACTCAAGAGCCAATTTTATATCAGGCGCAAAAGAGCACAATCACAAGAGAAATTTGGATTTTAGAGAAAATTTAATCTTCTTCACAAGAAGAGGGATTTTCTTTAAATCTTAGACTATATTTAATTACTTCTGACTCTTGGCCAATAATATTTTCTAAATATCTTATTGCATCTTCTTTCTGCCCAATCATATCTATCAAACCTAATCTTTTTGCATCTAAGGAATGATACATACTGCCATCAGCAATTTTTTTCATTTTTTTCATGCTTATTCCCCTATGTTCTGCGACAAACTCAATAAATTGTTTATGAAATTGTTTAGCAATCTTCATTAACATCTTTTTTTCTTCTTTCGAATTGGGTTTCAGCGGATTGTTAAAATCTTTTTTATCTCCTGTAGAGATTGTATCATTTGTTAATCCGTCTCTATGATGGGCATAGTATTCATGAGACATAATCACGCTTATATTCGCCTGTGTGCACGTTTCATGCGAAACTATATAGTCACATGAAGAGGCAACTAGATACCCTCCCGAACAGGCATCTCCTCTTATATATGCTATCTTGGGCAACTTTATTTCGTTTGTTATTATTTCTGCAATTCTTTTGGCTGGATAAATTTGCCCGCCAGGCGAGTATATTTCAAATAAAAATCCGGAAGCACCATCTGCATTTGCTCTATCTACCAAAAATTGAAAATATTGTTCCGTAATATCAATGAATTGATCCGGGACATAGGGCTCACCTTTTCTTGATCTTAAATCTAATTCCATTGGATTAAAGGCACTAAATTTGCCTAATAATGGTATATGTGCAATTAATGGTTTTGTCTCTTTTAAATCATTATCTGGCTCATTAACTAAGTCAGATAAAACATCATAGCCATAATCACCCAAATCTAAACATTTTTCATATATAGAAAGTAACCCCGATAAACCAAGTTTTATACCCGTTTTTATCATTACTCAAAGAAGTAATAAAATGCTATATTTAAGCATTTCCAGCCTTAAAGCGATAAAAACCAAAACCTTTAAAAACATATCAACATCAGTAAACTTTATATAAGGTAAATTGTTCAAAGGTGACAAAATGGGAAGAATAAGACCAACATTGATTAAAAGAACCGCCTCGCAGCTTGTGAAGCAGCATAGAAAAGAATTTAGCGAAGAATTTGAGAAAAACAAGTCTTTAGTATCAGGATTTGCAGACATTCCATCAAAAAAGTTAAGGAATGTTGTTGCAGGTTACGTTACTCATTTGATCAAAAGGGACAAGAAAGAGATCATATTAGAGTAAATAAGGAGGAGTTTAGAATATGGCAGAAGAGCATACCATCTTCGTTGGAGATAAACCCTTTATGAACTATGTCACAGGTGTTGTAATGCAGTTCACAACCCAGGGTTCTGACGAAGTTGTCATCAAGGCAAGAGGCAAATTTATTTCTAGGGCTGTTGACATTGCCGAAGTTTCAAGGAAGAAGTTCTTGGAAGGCCAGATTGACCTTAGAAATATTGAGATAGACAGTAAGCAGTTCCAGAACAAAGAAGGCAAGGATGTTACTGTTTCAACGATAGAGATAACCCTTAAAAAAATATAAAATATTTCGGGCTATCTTAGTTCTTATAGATTTTTTTGTCCATTTTGGTAAGTTTTGTTAAGCTCCAATTTGCAATAAGTTGCAGTACATCTAAAGGATTCAGATTCACGAGGATTAAATTTGGTAGCAGCCCTATTTAGCAACATTGGTTCAGAAATATTGCCTCAAAAAACGGCAAGTTTTATAAATCTCTTAATCTCT
This sequence comes from Candidatus Woesearchaeota archaeon, assembly GCA_018303545.1. Taxonomy (GTDB): domain Archaea; phylum Nanobdellota; class Nanobdellia; order SCGC-AAA011-G17; family JAGVXY01; genus JAGVXY01. The sequence continues at coordinate 14,658 of JAGVXY010000020.1, forward strand.
CTTACTGATTATGGATTTGGTCACTATTGTTAAGCAGCTTGAAACGTTAGGTGCTTTCCGATATCTATTTCCATTTTTATTAGTATTTGCGATAGTTTTTGGCATTCTTGAAAAGATAGGGATATTCAAGAACAAATCAATCAATGCAGTTATTGCGATTGCTATCGGTTTGTTTGCTATTTATAGCAATAGTTTTTATTTGATGACTCAACGATTTATGCCTAATGTATCTATGGTAATTGTTACAGCATTAGCCTTTCTTCTCATTTTTGGATTATGGTATGGAAAAAGTCTTGAAGGTTCTAATGCTAAATACCTATTCTGGGTCGGTTTAGTAATTGCCTTCTTGGGAATCGGTTGGTCTTTATTTGCAGGTTATAACAATCAGCTGCAGCGTATGCTTAATCTTTCACCGGATAGTATTTATTTGCTATTGATGGGATCAATTGTTGTGGTTGTGGTTCTAATTTTTGCTTTCAAAAAGGATGTCGATAAAGGGGACTATCCAAAAATGGACGAACTTTCAAAGAAACAAAAACATTAAAAATAATTCTTAAAAAATTTTGTCCGCACTTCTATTTTGTTATTCTGATTTTGCTACTATCAATATATTCTTTTTTTGACAATTTTGTATATGGTTTACAAGGGGCTATTGTAGATTGCCGTAATGGCCTTGTTTCAGATTATAATCGCATAAAAGACTTCAGAATCAGCTATTTAAACATATTTTCTTATGGCATTTTATCGCTTTATTACGCCCTAAAAAGTAGCAAAATAACCAAAACCTTTATAAACAAACCTTTTCTCCAAGCTTACTCTGGAGCTGATAATTAATGATAAAATGTCAAAAATGCGGTATTGAGATTAGAACTTATTCCAAAATGAGGAAATGGTGTACAGACTGCAGGAAAAACCTTGCAAATGAGCGTTTAAGGGACCGTTTCCGCAAGAACAGCTCGTATGTTAAGGATTAAATATTATATTGGATTTGGATCATCAGAAGAGATTCTTCCTTCAAATTCTTGCATTAGTAAAATTGCATAAGGGTACATTGTTGAGTGAAATAAAATTATTTTATTTTCTTTATTCTCTTCAAGCCATTTCTTTGCTTCATTGTAATCATAAGAATTGAATACTCTTGTTGCAATAACTTTAGCATTATTTTCTCTTGCTAAATTGAAACTTTTTTCGGTTTGGAAGAAATCATCAACTACCGCAGGGATTATTTCTAAATTAAAAGTTTTATTTATCTCTTTGAAATAAAGCATGGGGGTTGTATAATACCATATTGCATAGCTTTTGCCGACATCCGCATCCGTGACAACTATCTTCTGGCCTCTTTCTAAAGTTATCTTAGCATCACCATAAATCATTTTATCGTTTTCTAATCTGAAAACTGGACTTCCTAACAAATTTGCATTATGTCCTAAGGCTAAATAAACAAACCTGTCTGGGAAGCATATAACTTTCTTTCCATTTTCTGACAGGTACAAGGCTGCTTTTATTTTTCCAGGATGATCGCAGTCAGAAAGTATAATATTTGCGTTTTTTCTTATTGTTTGTTCAACAAGCATATTAACTCCATGAGTATCAACAATCATTGCTATATCTTCAGTCAAAAATCTTGTAGTAGGATAGCTTATCTTGTCTAAAGGTACCTCGAATTTGAAAATCCCGTTTTCATCCGGCGCGTACCATTTCTCCATACTTCTTGCAACTATTGTCCCTGTTGCAGTATTTCCTTTTAAGCCTAAACTAGTTTCCAAATCTTTCATTCTTGCGCCTTCATGCCAGCCGATATCTTCTCTTAATTCCGTTTTATTATAGTTCAGTCTTTCAGAAAAAGTAGTTAAAAATTTCCCCCTGAATGGATTCTGGTTCATCTGTTCTCCAAGCCAATCTCTATAAACTCGATCTACCTGTGTTATCACTTTATCTTCTTTTCTGACTTCAATCTTAGTCCTTCCTATGGTTATTTCATTTTTATTGCTAAGATTTAATACCCTCTCAATTTCTTCTTTATCAAATTCTAATAAATATTTCCCCCTGATTATTGTTTTAATTAATTCTGTTCGCCAGGTTACATTCAAATTTTGCCATTCTTCTGCTGCTTGTTCTAAGTAGAATTTTCTTTTATTTTCACAATTTAAGCTGGCCAATGTTTCATATAAAATAGCTTTTTCTTCTAAATCTTCCGTTTTAAAATCAGAGAAACTGCCGCAAGCTAATTTATAATAATTATCATTATTTTCTAATCTTGCCAGAATTAAATAGGCATCTCCCAATGCAAAATCATCTTCTGTTTTTATTCCAGATAGAAATCCATTAATGTATTCTTGTTTGTCAATTCCCGCGGCATTTAATACATAATTCGGATCAAGTTTATAATTTGTATCGTAATCCGGATAATGCCCGGATATCATAGTATAAAGCACAAACAGCATAACTATTACAATTGCAGCTTTAGTTTTGTTCATAATTCAATTCTAACGCAGAGAGTTATATAAAATTAATGCTTAAAAAATGTTCAAATCTTTGGCCAGAACAGATAAAAGTAATAATATTACGAAGATCACGGAAATGAAAATTACTATCGCTCTTAATTTTCTCCTCATTTTTATTCTTTTCCTTATCTTAATTAATTTAGCCTCACGCATGAAATCCTCTCTTGACTTAACCTTAAAAAGTCTTATTGGCATCTTAACTCCTTTAAATTTGAAACTTCCTATATATTTGTAGGGTATTTCGTTTTTATTCATAGCAGAAAATACAGCTTCACTGAAGACTATGTCTCCAGTCTTAACAATACTCTCAATCCTTGAAGTTATATTAACTGCTTCGCCATAAATATCCCTATTTCTTAATAAGACTTCACCTGCATGTATGGCAACACGGATATTAAGCGGTATTACTCTTGAATTATTTTCATTATATTGGTAAAATTCTTTTTGCAGAAGTATTCCGCAGTGTACTGCATCAGTTGCAGCTCTAAATGTTATCAAGAAAGCATCACCTATCTTTTTTATTATTTGACCATTGAAATTTGATACGGCTTTGATTATAAGGTTATCAAATGTATCATGCAGTCTACTAAAGGACTCTCGGCTTAATTTGCCTGTAGTTTCTGTATAGTTGACAATATCAATGAACATGATTGTCAGCATTTCTGTCTTATTTTCGGCCATTTTGCTGCGAAATGCTATTTAAGTTTATTAATCTTACCTTTTTTTGGTCAAATTTAGTCATTTTTAAGTAGTTTCAGCATAAAATTGGTGCCCAAGAACAAATCAAATATAAAATGCCTCAGGGGGGATTTGAACCCCCAATTACGAGCTCATGAGACTCGAGTTCTACCGTTAAACTACCGAGGCATAAGATAAAAGACAAATTATTCCTTTAAATATGTTTTGATTTTATTCTGTATTTCTTTCATTTCTTGTTCAGTGTGTTTCTTTGCTTCCCAGTGGCCTATTTTATACCCATCATTATGGTTTCTTGGAATCACATGGAAATGCAGATGCTCTACTAATTGTCCTGCCGCTTTTCCGTTATTGTTCAGAACATTAACTCCGTCATTTATTTTCATTAAAGCTTTTGATATTTTCTTAACCACTCTCATGATTTCATTAAGCTCATCTTCTTTGATATCATTTATATTCAAAGAATGGTTTTTTGGTATCACTAAAGTGTGCCCTAGATTTGCAGGATTTATATCTAAGAACGCGAGAATTTTCTCATTCTCATAAACCTTCACGCAGGGTATTTCATTCCTTGCAATTTTGCAGAATATGCAGTCATTCATGTTTATTTACCCCATGGAAAACTTGTCCTGCTTTTACACTGTCAAGCAGCTGTTGCTTCGCCATTTCTAACAATCCAATTGCTTCCTGCGGGGTTATTCCTTGCTGATGCATCTCAGTGTGTATATTTTTATCAACAAATGTAAATTTTATTGCAAATACTTTATCCATTTTTACTCCATTTAATAAAAACCAATGGACCCTGCGGGAATCGAACCCGCGGCCCCTTCCATGCCGAGGAAGTGCTCTACCGCTGAGCTAAGGGCCCATTATCTTGAGCAAAAAGGGGGTTAGTTTTAAATATTTAACGGTTTAAATACATAATAATGGGAATGATTCTTTTGGGCCCAGCAGGCAATGTTGAAGGGGATATTCTTACTTCATTGAAGAAAATTAAAGTCCTGAATCTTGATGCGCAGGAAATCGAGTTCGTTCATTCTGTTATGATGGGCAATGAGTTAGCTAAGAAAGCAGGAGCTTTAGCAAAAGAGCTGAATATAAGATTAAGTGTCCATGCCCCATATTATATTAATTTGCTTTCAGAGGATAAAAATATTCTAGATGCCTCAAAAGAAAGAATTCTAAAATCCTGCGAAAGAGCCCATTACTTGGGCGCAAAGTATGTCATCTTTCATACAGGTTTTTATGGCAAATTGACTGAAGAGGTAGCCTATTCCAGGGTTAAAATACAAATCTCAGAACTGATGAATGAAATTAAGAAGAATAATTGGAACGTCCATCTTTGTCCTGAAACAATGGGTAAGAAATCTCAGTTCGGTTCTTTGGATGAATTAATTAAATTGGTAAAAGAAACCGGTTGTAAACTTTGTGTTGATTTTGCTCATTTATTGGCAAGAGATCAGAAGATAGATTACAAGGAAGTTTTTGAAAAATTAAAAGTTTTAAAATTGAAAGAACTAACTTGTCATTTTTCTGGAATTGAATTTACTGCAAAAGGTGAAAGAAGGCATTTATTATTGGATAAGAAGCATACCAAGGAATTATTATCCGAGGCTAAGAAGCAGAGTTACGATATGATAATAATTTGCGAAGCGCCTAATACTTGGGAAGGCTCTTTAGAGATGAAAAAAGAAATTTAAGGCTATTATTCCATGTTTTTATTGGTGCAGAATTCACTATTTGCCCCCCCTTTTTATTTATATCATTTAATTGTGAGGAGGTAGATATTAGAACAATTATTCCTTCTTGAACTTAGCTACAAAGAACCCTTCTGTATCATAGTCCTGCGGCCATATTCTTACGCAACCGCAACTTATTTTAGAATCAAATTTATATTCTCCATATTCATTAAGCGCTTCAGTTTTTAATCCAGGTAAAGAAATCTTTTCAAGTTTTGCATTTGGGTTTTTGTCTAAAAAGTTCTGCACCACCATTTCATCTTCCTCTGGTTCCAAAGAGCAGGTTGAATAAACAATAGTTCCTTTGTCTTTCAATGCGTCAAAACCCGATTGCAGTAATTTCTTTTGCGCTCCTGCCATCTTATAGCATATATTGGGATTCCATATTCTTGTAGTTTTTAGACTTTTCCTTATTGTTCCTGTTCCAGAACATGGAGCATCAACTAATATCTTGTCAAATCCGTGCATCTTTCCAAATAGTCTGCCGTCATGTATTGTTACCATAGTGTTTGCGATTCCGCATCTTTGCAGATTTATGCTTAATGGTTGTACCCTTCCAAAACTCGATTCATTAGAAATCAATAAACCTTTGTTATTCATCATGGCCGCCATTTGCGAGCTTTTTGATCCAGGTGCGGAGCACATATCCAAAACAATATCCCTTTCATTTGGTTCTAAAGCCAAAGGAGGAATCATTGATGCCGCTTCTTGTATGTAAATATATCCTAAAAAATGTTCGGCAAGATTTCCCAAGTCTCTTCTCTCACCTTCGACATAGAATCCTTCTTTGCACCATGGAACTTGTTCTAATTTTAATCCTTTTTTTTCAAGTCTTTCCTTTAATTCATTTATTTCAATTTTTATCGTATTAACTCTTACACTTCTTCTTAGGAATCTTGTAGAATAATCTAAGAACTTCTCAATATCGGTAAGTTCTTTGTACTTATCAATGAAACTTTGTTTCCATTCTATTTCCATTTTTCCAGTGTATAAATATATTTATTCATACTTTTGTGTATATAGATTTTGAATTTCCTGACCAGTTTAAATTCTTTTGGTATTTTTACCGGCTTATTGAATGTAAATACAATTCTACCTTTTTCTATTAGCATTTTGCCAGCAATTTTCAAGAATCTTCCCAGCAATTCTTCCGCATTAATTGTAGCATAAGATCCCTTGCCATAAGGAGGATCAGTGACTATAGCATCAACTTTCAATTTCAATTTTAATGCATCATAATTATGCAGATTGTAATCTTTAATTTTATAATATTTTAAATTGATTTTGCTTAATTTTATCATTTTCTCAGAGACATCATTCCCTATTATTTTTTTATTCATTAATCCTGCCTCAACCAATATCGTTCCTGCGCCACAGAAAGGGTCTAAAATAATATTTCCCCTAGACAAGTTAATCATTGCTCTTGCCAGTTTAGGATTTAATGACATAGGATAGTATCCCGGTTTCCTATGTGCTTTTCTTTCTTCGAAATTATTTTTTATTTCTTTCAATAATATCCCACAGAGTATTTTTCCTCCGATCTTAAAGAATTGTATTTGGTTCTTTGGCTTTTTCATATTCACCTTAGGTTTTTTCAATTTATTCCATATTATGTCAGCGTATTTTATTGCATTTTCACCTTCAACCTTATAACTGCCTTTGATTATTTCATTCCAATCAATATTTAGTTTGTCGGAATAAAAAACAAATTTGTAAACTTCAAAGGTATAAGCTAATAAATCAAAATTTATTTTTTCATCAATTATCAGAAAATTATCAACTAATTTAAATTTTTTTGTCTTCATTAAGGAAATAACTTCCTCTCTTGCCAAAATTAAATTTTCCCTGCTTAGCCTTAAAAAATATTTCATTTTATCTTTTTAAAGAATCCAAACATAGCCATAGCTTCTCTTCTAGTTAAGAAGCTTTTTCCAATTATCTTCTTCCATAGTTTTTTCTGCGTATCAATTTTCTCTTGGGTTGAGAATTTAAATGAATCTATTTTTTTATATATTAATTTTAATAATTCTTCTTTCATCGCTCTTTTTATTGGTAGTATTTTATCAACAGCCGTTTTTTCGTCGCCTTTTTTATAAATTTCATATAATAATATCGCTGCAGCATGGCTCACATTCAAAGTTCCGTATTTGTCTGAAGC
>JAGVXY010000025.1 GCA_018303545.1 Candidatus Woesearchaeota archaeon
TAATAAAAAATATATCTGGATTTATAATCTTTTCTAAGAAATAGTCCCGGGCGGATTCGAACCGCCGTCTCAGCCTCCAAAGGGCTGAATGATTGGCCGCTACACTACGGGACTTTGCTTCTTTACAAAATAAGGGGGCTGTTTAAATAATTTTCTGTATATTCTTCGATTTTATCATAAAATCTGATTTTTTTTCCATAAATTAATTTTAAAAAAATAAAAAATATTTTTTTCAAATATTTTTTTTATAAAAAAATAAAAAATTTCGTAATGTTTAAATACCCCTCTGCATTAAAATATAATATGAATGAGATGACAACACAAAAAGAATTATGCGCAACTAAAAAAAATCTCGTTGTTGGTTTTATTTATACTGCAAGAAAGTTAGGTAAGGAAGAAAATCTATTTCTTGAGCTCGCAAAAAAGAAAGGGATAGATCTTGTAATGATAAATCTTTATGCTCGTTTTGATGTAAATGCGTTCGAAAGTAAAATCAAGCAGTGTGACATAATATACAATAACAGTGCGGAAGAATGTGTCATTGAGCCATTGAAGACAATTGAAGAATTAGGGAAAAAAGTTATTGATTCTTCAAAGCTTTATTATTATACGGAAGACAAGTGGATGTTCTATTTGAAATGCAAAGAAAATAAAATTCCTACTCCCGAGACAATTCTCATGTCTAATAATCTAACTCTTGCAAGGGCTGAGTTGAGGAAGTTCGGTAAATGGCCTGTTGTAATAAAAAGAATCTACGGCACAAATGGTTTATTCGTGGAAAAAGCGAATACTATGAAGGAAGCATTAGCAATAATGAAGAAGTTCTGGCGTCAGGATTACAATCGTCTTCCTTTGATTGCCCAGGAATATATTAAATCTTACTCATATCGGGTTACATTGATAAATCAAAAGATTGTTCAGACCGCGGTAAAAGTAAGCAATAGTTGGAAATGCACAGGTGTTTATGGCAGAAAGATTGAAAAATTTCATGTGGATAAAGTTCTTCGAAAATTAGTCAAAAGAGTCAGTAGGGCTACAAAGATAAATATTTGTGGAATAGATTTACTGAAAAGAGATGGTCAATGGGTGGTTTTAGAAGTAAATTCTGATCCCGGCTTAGATTTCATTGATGAAGAGCATGAGAAGCTCGTCGGATTAGTTTTGGATTTCGTCAAGCATTATTCTAAAAAGTCCAAGAGGAAAAAGACAAAACGCAAAAAGCCATTAAATTATGAGTTAAGCAAATACTTTTTGCACAAAAAACTTTTGCATGATGAATTGAGCAGAAAAATTAGCAGTAAAAGAAATCTTTATAGGTGCTTAAGTAGAAAGCTAACTCATAAAAAGGTACTGCACAAGCGTTTAAGCAAGAGGATAAGCCATAAAAAGATAGTTCATAGGCGGTTGAGCAGAAAAATTAGCAGTAAAAGAATTGTTCATAAGAGGCTTCATAGCAAGATAACAAATAAGAGGAAGCTTTACAAAAAGCTTAATAAGAAAGTAAAAAAGAAATAAATCATTCTTTGGAATAAAGGCGTCTGAATTTTCTTAGCTTTATAATATCAAGTTCAGCTGTGATTAGTCCCTCTTCGCCTATTTTTTCTTTTATTATCCTATGCGGATCAGCTATCGCTGAGTAAGATACCTGTGTTTTTGAATCCATCAGCGGATTGCATATTGCAACGTAAATTACATTTTCATGTGCTCTCGCCAAGACCATTGATCTTAAAAGTTCAATCTCTCTATATATAGGTCTGCTTTTGTGTGCAGGCACATCATAATTCCATTGTGCCGGGCAGAAGATTATTTCGGCGCCCTTTCTTTTCATCTCACTGAAAAGCTCAGGAAAAGTCAAGTCCCAGCATATTGCTATTCCAATTTTTCCGAAATCTGTTCTGAATATTTTTATTTTATTTCCTGCTTCAACCGTGTTTTCTCCATACAAATTTATCTTGTTGTAATTTCCTCTAATTTTCCCATTGCGATCTATTACTAAGGCGCTATTGTAAACCTTGTTATTGATTTCAAAATCATCAGTGATTATGCACCAAATTTCATTTTTTTTGCATTCAGCCTGTATTGATTTTACCATCCTATCTTCAATATTTATACTACCGGTCTTTTTTAAGCAGGATTCAGGGAAGCAGACAATATCGGCCTTATTTTTCTTTGCCTTAAAAATATATCTTTTTATTTTTATTAAATTGTGGGTTTTATTTATGTCATAGTATTTGATTTGTGCAATTGCAATCACCGGCTTTCTTATGACTCCCATTACATTGATTTTCTTAGATGGGCTTAAATAGTTTTCCCCCGAATCTTAAATTATTAACTATTTTATAGTGAATACATAATAGGAAATTTCCCAGATTTCCACTTGACAACCGCGCGCGAAGTCTTTATATATTTACGCAAAAATACCTTATTCTATCCTTTGTTTAAAGGAAAAAAACTGAAATAAAAAGCGAAAGCGAGGTGAATTATATGGAAGGCAACAAACCTGTAAAAAAGTTCAAGTCCGGAAGCATCGAAGGATGCATCTGGGAGAACAAGAAAGCCATCAATGGCTCTGAAGTTATTTTCAAGACAGCTTCATTGACTAGAAGGTGGAAAAAGAACAACGAAGACATATGGCATTCTGATGTAATTAATATTAGAAAATCAGACATACCAAAGTTACAGGCAGTCTTGAACAAACTGCATGAAGAATTATATTTAAATTCAGATGAGGACGAGTGAGGTGGTAAACATGACAAAAGAAAAAATAACAAAAATTGAGGATCTACCGGGTGTAGGCGCAGCAACAGCTGAAAAATTGAAAGAAGCGGGATTTGATAGTTTGATGTCAATCGCAGTTGCATCTCCTGGTCAGTTGGTGGAAGTTGCAGGAGTAGGCGAAGCTGTCGCGAGAAAGATAATCAACACCGCAAGAAACAATTTAGATATGGGTTTTGAATCAGGCGAGCAACTGATGGAGCGAAGAAAAAATATTTTGAAAATTACAACGGGTTCAAAAGGCTTTGATGCTTTATTAGACGGTGGTTTTGAATCCGGCTCAATCTCGGAATGCTTTGGAGAATTCGGAAGCAGCAAGTCGCAGATAGCCCACGCATTGGCTGTGAATATACAACTGCCGAAGGAAAAAGGCGGCGCTGAAGGAAAAGCTATTTTCATAGACGGCGAATCCACATTCAGGCCCGAAAGAATTTTGCAGATGGCAAAAGCTGCAGGTCTTGATCCGCAGGAAGCCTTAAAGAATGTAAAAGTAGCAAGGGCTTTCAATTCAGACCACCAAATGCTTTTGGCAGAGAAAGCAGAAGATTTGTTGAAAGAAGATCCGAGCTACAAGTTAATCATTGTAGATTCTCTGACGTCTCATTTCAGAGCTGATTTTTGTGGCAGGGGACAACTGGCAGATAGGCAACAGAAGCTTAACAAGCATATGCATACTTTGATGAAGTTGGCAAGCACATACAATCTTTGTGTTTATGTCACAAATCAGGTGATGGCAAAGCCAGATATGTTCTTCGGAGACCCAACTGCAGCTATCGGGGGGAATATCGTGGGACACAATTCTTCAACAAGAGTCTATTTGAGGAAGGGTAAGAAAGGTACAAGAGTCGCTAAATTAATTGACAGTCCACATTTGCCTGACGGTGAGACAATTTTTATCGTTACAGAAGACGGAATAAGGGACGTCTAAATTTTTTTATTTCTTTCAAGGACCATTGGACATTTATGCGTGAACTATATAAAGAAGATAATATTCGTTGTTTATAAATGGAAGATAAAAACAAATTAGTAGTGTTTCGGGACAAGAAAATTAGGCGAGTTTGGTTTAAAGATCAATGGTATTTCTCGATAGTTGATATCATCGAAGTATTGACAGATAGCATTAATCCGACAGATTATTTGAAAAAATTAAGGAAAAGAGATTTAGAGGTTGGAAGCTACATAGGGACAAATTGTCCCCAAGTAAATATGCCCACGAGTTCGGGCAAGCTTAGAAATACATTAACAGGAAACACAAAGAATATTTTCAGAATAATTCAATCAATTCCATCGCCCAAAGCCGAGCCTTTCAAATTATGGCTTGCGCAAATTGGATATGAAAGAATTGAAGAGATTGAGAATCCTGAAATAGGTCAAGACAGAATCAAGGAATATTATGAACTCAAAGGATATCCTAAAGAATGGATTGACAAGAGACTTCGGGGCATAGCTATAAGACAAGAATTGACTGACGAATGGAAAAATAGAGATATAAAAACAGAGCAGGAATTCGCAATCTTGACCAATGAAATCTCAAAAGCAACTTTTGGAAAAACAGTCGGCGAATACAAGAATTCAAACAATTACAAAAGAAAAATCAAAATCTTCGCGATCATATGACTGATTGGGAGCTTATACTTACGATGTTTGGTGAAAAAGCAACAACAGATATTACAAAAGAAAGAAATTCGCAGGGCTTTGAAGAATGTAAAGAATCAGCAAACATTGGTGGAAACATCGCTAAACGTGCAAGAAAAGACCTTGAAAAAAATCTTGGAGCAAGTGTTGTCTCAAAAGAGAATTTTTTACCAAAGAAAAAAGAGAAGAAAAAATTAGAGTAATCTATTGACAGAGCAAGTGTTGTCTCAAAAGAGAATTTTTTACCAAAGAAAAAAGAGAAGAAAAAATTAGAGTAATCTATTGACAGTCCACATTTGCCCGACGGTGAGACAATTTTTATCGTTACAGAAGATAGAATAAGGGATGTTTAATTTTTTTATTTTTTACTTCTTTGATTTTGGCGATATGCTTCATAATATCGTTTAAAGCAGTATTACCACTAATAAGTTACTAAAAAATAGAAAAGCTTATAAATAGCACCGTTCTATCTAATCGCACAGAGGCCAAAAATGGATAATCAAACGAAACAGGATTTGGTGTTGTACGCTCGAGATTTGAAGAATAAAGTATTATATCATAACGAAGATTCTAAGCTGGATAAAATCAGGCAGAAAGACAGCCAGCCAATATACTGTAAAGAGCTTTCTGATATAATTTCGGAGTATAATGAGATTTCTGATATGCCCCAGACCGCAGGCATTTCTCCATTAAGTTTGAGAGATATGATTCCGCGGTTCCCAAGGATTAGAAAGGCAGGGTATAGTCTGCTCGGTGTTTTAAGATTAAAAGGATTCAGGCATGTGGGGGCAGTTGCCAATGCATCATACAGAAAAAAACAGATTGAACTTCTTGAAGAGGGCATAAAAAAGAATGCGCAGGCGTACTCCGCCCTTAATCAGTCATGTGTAGCTCTTGAAAAAGAGCTTGCAAAAATTGAAGGCATTTTCGTTGGCCTTGAAAAATTGGAGGATAGGCTTTACACAGGCATATCTGAAAAAAAGCATTTGCTTGAGAGCCCCATTGATTTTAACGCTAAATTTAGTCGGTTTGCGGATATCATTCCAAATATTGTGGAGGAAGCGCGAAAAGCTATATTTGGGTGCAATTATGATGTTGAGATTGTGATTGCTCTTCATAATTTAGGGGTAATCGAAAATTTCCGCAATCAGCTGGAAGATGCAAAAATAGACTATACCCATGCATTGCTCAGGGTCAATGAGACCATGGAGCCATTTATGGAAGCAAACAAGCAGATAAAAAGTGTTCTTAGAAGAGCAAAGATAGAAGGGAATGTAGATATAAATTTTATATTATCTTATGGACAGACGCAGAAGCAGCTTGCGGAAGCCAAGGACCTTACTGAAGGGCTAGATAATGTCAGGAATGATGCAATAAGGATAGCGATTGAATTAGGCGTCAATGTTGAAGACTTAAAAAGAAGGAATATTGACACTGAAACAAAAAGAGCATATATTGATATTTCAAGCGAGCGTAAATTATTGGAAGGTAAATCTGATGAGTAATCCAGTTGAAGATCTTGAGAAACTGCTTACTGCATACAGAGATGCAAGGCAGGAATTTTTGCAGTCATTGGAAGATGTAGACCGCAAGAAAGCATCAGTTGATGCAATAGCAAGAGAATTAAATCTGCTCAAGATAAATCCTTATCCCCTTCCTCCAATGGACGGCTTGTCTGAAGATGATCTTGGCAGTGCCGTTTCAAGTATCAGCGCTCAATTTCTTAAGCCTTTGCTTGAAGTGTACAAGTTTTTGCTTGAATTGCACCCCAATAATTATGGATTGAGCAGGGCATCAAAGGATATGGAAGAGATGATTGGTAGAAATTTTCATTTTTCTGCTCATTCTTCAGGTTTGCTCATCTTGGATGATGTTGCAGCTGAGAATTCTGCAAATAAAACTCAGGATCAGTGGATAGGATACTGGAACAAAATCACCGATGGAAGATGGTTCCCGGATCTAGGCGACATCGTCCAGTGGAACGAGCAGGCAATGGCAGAGCCTGAAAAGTATCAGAAAACTTTAGTTTCTTTGAGGAAAGATTTTGATGAAAAGTGGCTGGTTTTAAGCAATAGAATAATCTACGATAAAAAGGATTTATCTGGAAAAATTATCCATCATTACGG
>JAGVXY010000021.1 GCA_018303545.1 Candidatus Woesearchaeota archaeon
AGCTTATGTTCCGCTTTTCCAAGCTTCAAAACGCTTTCATAAAGCCTAAAGCTTTTTACTTCAAAAGTCCCAGAAACTTGAGTTTTCTTTATTTTTTCCAGGAAAGATTTTTTATTCTTCAAAGATTTAACTCGTGCAAATGTAACATGCGGTTTAAAATTTTTTTCATCTCCGCATATCAAACCAACTTGTTTTATCAGCTCGCATAAAAAGCCGGAATCAACCAAACCAACCCATGCCACATTAATAACCTCCTCAGAAGGAAAAACACCTAAATCGGCTATGTGCAGATGAAACTCAGGCACCTTAATTTTTTTTAATTTAACAATTAATCCTTCAATTTCCCTTTCAGAAATTTCTCCAAAGAATTTTAAAGTCATATGATAATTGTCAAGTATCTTTACGCCGGGCTCTTCAAAATCTCTTGCAAAGCTCATCAGATCTTCAGGCACATCTATTGCAATAAATGCTCTCATCAGGGTAATTAAATCAGAGAAATATTTAAATCTTTGTTCAAATCGTTTAAGTTATCGAAAACCTCAAAATGGCGGCAATCTTTCCCAAATCTCTTAATTGCATTCCTTCCATTGTCCCTATCGATATGGTTTCGACTTTAGCCCCGAATCTTATTCCCAAATCTTCTAATCTTTCAGCTTCAGCATCATTCAAATCTTCCGATATCAATAAAGTATCAACTGCCCCCATGTTTAGAGAATTTTCAACATTAACAACCCCATAAGCCACTCTTCCAGGATTTGTAGAAAGTATTTCAAGGAATTTTCTCATCAGATTTTTTTCCTTAGTTATAATCTCCTGTGCTAATAAATCCTCACTTCTATCAACCATCTCCCTTAATCCTTCCTCGCCAGAATAGCACAAATCTTTTATCCCAATTATTTTATCTTTTAATTGCTGATTGATGTAATTTCCATTAACCATATTCTCTTTTGTGGGCCCTGGACCCCCAACAATAATTCCTCTCAAATTATTTCCTAAAGGCAGAAATTCTTGGTTCATTGCATCTGCAATTCTTTTAAAGAATTCTATTGTCATCCCTTCTCTTATTCTTGCAAATCTGGGTGCACTCTGACCACCCGCACGGGTTTTTCCCGGAATTCCAGAAGTCATAACCGTTAAAACTTGAATGTATGATCCTTTCAATAATCCTATCGATGCCTCTTGCCTCTCAACAGTTACCAAACCATAGCATTCCTTTGTTTCCATCATTTCTTTTAATGGTTCCGTTACATAAGTCTGATCGCATCGGTACATTCTTATTTTAAGGGGTATAGGGGGTTCAATAGACCATACTTGAATATCCACTTTGTCCTCTCTTTCAGAAGCATTTCCGGAAAAAACAGCAAGCCCATTTTCGGGAGTTTTACCAAAGAGTCTCAAATGTCTAATCATTCTTTCTAAAGAATCAATAACATTTTGTCTTGTATTCTTATCTTTGATATTGGCAGCAGTGCCCTGTTCTTGAGATAAGCTGGTGATTATTCTGTTCAGGTCATACCCTGCAGGAATGTAGACACTAACTAACTCTGTGTGCCTTCCTCTGGCGCTTTCCAACTTCCTTATGAACCTTTTCAGTTTCGTATTGTCTACTGCCATTTTAATCAATAAAATGATAAATTAAGGATATATAAAACTTATGCCTAGAAACTTACTTTAACTTGTATCTCAGTACCTGGAACTTTTTCAGCTTCTAAGCCTTCAACGAATAGAACATCTTTAGCCTTGGCCACAGCCCTCAAATCTTCAATTATCGCTTCAATATCAAAGCCCTTAGTATCAAGTTCTATTTTTACTTCCTCTTTCAAAGATTTGCCATTCTGAGATTTAAATTTTCTTGCAATAGAAGCTATTTCGACTAAAGTATCTCCTAATTTTTCAGCATCTTCATCAACTTGCTTAGAATCATACATAGGCCACTCAGTCACATGGATACTTTCTTTCTTCTCTAATTTCTTAAAATAAGTTTGATAAAGATCTTCAGTTATAAATACCATTACGGGAGCAAATATTTTTATCACATTGAGTAAGGCATGGTATAATGTATATTTGGCTGAAAGGACTTCGTCTTCAGAATATTTGGCTGAATTATATAGCCTGTCTTTTACTATCTCAAGATAATTGTCACAGAAATTTCTCCAAAAGAACAAATCAACAGCAGATTTAGCCTTAGAATATTCGTAGACTTCAAACGATTCGGTTGATTCTTTCACAGTTTTCTGCATTTTGGACAATAGCCATCTGTCAACTAAAGTGAATTTTTTAGGCTTAGCTCCATTATAACCTTCTAAATGCATAAAAACAAATTTGGAAGCATTCCACATCTTGGTCATTGTTTTTGTCGCAGTCACAAGCTCTTTTTCCTGGAAGGGCATGTCATCTCCTAGTTTAGAAGTTCCAGCCAAGAATCTCAAAGCATCCGCCGAGTATTTATTCATGATTTCTAAAGGAGCAATCACATTTCCTTTGCTTTTAGACATTTTCTTTCCATGTGGGTCTTGTATATGGCCTGATATCGCAACATCTTTCCATGGATTAATATCATCATGGAGTCTTGATTTCACAACCGTATTAAATAACCAAAACGTTATTATATCGTGCGCTTGCGGTCTCAAAGACATAGGATAAAGTCTTTTTCTCATCTTTTCATTTTTTACCAATTCAGTAGATAATCTCGGAGTCAAAGAAGACGTCGCCCATGTATCCATAACATCTCGCTCAGGAATAAGCTCTTTGCATTTACATTTAGGGCATTCTTTTACTGGGGCTTTGTCTTTCAGAGGATCAACAGGTAAATCCTTTTCATCTGCTAAAATCACTTCATCACATTTCTTGCAATACCACACAGGAAAAGGCACGCCAAAGAATCTTTGTCTAGATATCAACCAATCCCATTGCAAACCTTTAACCCAATTGTCATATCTTACTTTCATATGTTTAGGATACCAGTTTAATGCTTCAGCCCATTTCAACATATCATTTTTCAAATCTAAGTATTTTATGAACCATTGTTTAGATTTAATAAATTCAACTTCCGTACCGCATCTTTCATGCACATTAACTGCATGTCTTATTGGTTTCTGATTTAATAATAATCCTTGCTCACGCATATCTTCAATAATTGCTTTCCTAGCTTCTTTTATCGCCATCCCTTGATACTTGCCAGCAAGCTCAGTCATTTTTCCTGCTGTTGAAATTGCCATCTTTATCGGTAAATTATGCGCCTTCTGCCATTCCATATCTGTCTGGTCACCAAAAGTGCAGCACATAACAATGCCCGTTCCTTTTTCAGGGTCGGCTCTTTCATCAGCTAATATTGGAACTTCAAAATTAAACAATGGTACTTTTGCTTTCTTGCCCTTATATTTTTTATATCTTTCATCATCCGGATGATAGAATATTGCTACACAAGCAGGTAATAATTCAGGTCTAGTTGTAGCAATTAATAAATTCTTGCCGTCAACTTTGAAAACAATGTCATTAAAGAAAGAATCCATTTCTTTATCTTCGCATTCGACCTGTGAAATTCCTGTTTCGCATGTTGGGCACCACATGGTAGGTGCATCTTTTCTATATTCTCTTTTTTTATGGTATAGATCAATGAAAGATTTCTGCGAGATTTTCATGGAATGCTTGTCTATCGTGTCATAAAATATTGTAAAATCACAGCTTAAACCTAATGTTTTCATATCATCGACATATTGGGGCATTAATTCTTTCTGCACAGTTTCTAAACAGATTTTAACAAACTTATCTCTATCCATATCTTTGGCACGTATACCTTTCATTTTTTCTATTAGCCTTTCAGTCGCAACACCATTATTATCTGTACCAAAGGGATAGAAAATATTTTTACCCTTCATTCTTTGATAACGAACAATGAAATCCTGCTGTGAATAACTAAAAGAATGACCAATATGAATTCTTCCCGAAATCGTAGGTGGGGGAGTGTCAATTGAGAAAACTTCACTTTTTAAGTCCTTCTCATTAAACTTAAATATTTCTTTTTCCTGCCAATATTTCTTCCACTTTGGCTCCGAAACCTTTGGGTCGTAATTATCTGCCATTTTAAAATAAAAAGAGTTATGAAACGATATTTAAATCTTTTCCCTATTCTATCGGTTTATCCTTAACAGAAGCTAAAAACTCAGAAAGCATACTCTGTGGTCCATCGGCAGAATATGATTCGGGATCAAGTATCAGACCATCATGAGCAGCAACAACATTGCTTCTCGTATTCCTTTGTATTCTTCTCGCTTCATATAACGGATTTGCTTCAATCATTTTTATTCCAAAATGGGTCATCAATGTTAATTTCGGCCTTACTTCATTGATTATAGTCTCAACATCATCAGAGCATAAATGCCCTGCAACTCTTAGGTCTCTTGGCCTCATTACATTAAGTATCAAAACACCGGAACCTTTGTATTGACCTACAATATTCTTAGAAAATTCTGTATCTGAAGAGTAAGCTATCGTCAAGTTTCCAAAAAAGAATTTTATTCCAAATCCGGAAATGCTATGTTTAGTCTCTATTGGTTCTAATCCAAAATCATTTGATATTCTAACTTGCTTTCCCTTCTCGAGTTTTACAATCCTATCAAACCAGTCAACATGCTGTTTCATTAGGCAGGAATTCTCATGATCAAACAGCTCTTCATTCGCAATTAAAGTTCCTTTCTTGATTCTTCCACCATGAGTCATGCCATTTATTAATACATTTACATCGGAGCAGTGGTCTACATGATTGTGTGTTATCACAATATCGGTAATTTCTTCAATATCAATTTTATTTTTAGCTAAGTTAACTAAAGCGCCTGCTCCAGGATCAACAGCTATAGTTCTTTCATTGGTTTTTATCACAAAACCGCCTGTTTCAAGAAGCTGTTTAGAAGTCGCATATCTTCCCCCTGCAACGCCTAAAAAAATTATTTTTACCATTACAAGCAGAAAACGATATCTTGATTTTAAAGCTTTCCCTCCGAAAGATTTAAATAACATTTATAATCTAACAAAATTTATGGTAAAGGTACTGGTAGGATGTCCCACTTCTGATTATAAGGCATATTGCCTAAAAGAGTACCTAAATTCAGTAAAATCCTTGAATTATGATAATTATGATGTTCTTATTGTTGATAATTCTAAAACCGATGATTACGCTGGTAAAATTAAAGAATCGGGTATTAAAGTTATAAAAATGCCGTACCATGAAAGTGCTAGACAGAGAATTATTGATTCTCGAAATAAGATACGTGAAGAATTTTTAGCAGGAAATTATGATTATTTTTTAAGTTTAGAGCAGGATATAATCCCCCCAAGAGATATCATTCAAAGACTGCTCGCATATAACAGAGACGTAGTTGCAGGTTTGTATTTTACAGTGCAGAATAAAACACTCTCAAATGGCCAAATTATTGAAACATTAAGGCCATTAGTCTGGGTAACCCTTCCAGATCAAGACCCGAATAAAATGTTTTATTTAGATGAAAAATTTGCAGAAAAAAGCAATGATTTCATACAAGCATACGCTACAGGTCTAGGCTGCATGTTAATCTCAAGAAAAGTCCTAGAAAAAATAAAATTTAGATTTGAAGGTCCTTCTGGATTTGATGATGTTCATTTTTGCAGCGATTTAGAAAAAAATCACATCCCTTTATTTGTTGATCTTTCGGTAAAATGTAAGCATAATATTACTAATTGGTGCTGGAAGGGCATAAAACTTTAGTTAAAAATAAATTTTATTCTGTTTTTAAAGTCTATGAGATAAAAACTATTTTTTATCAGATTTATCTAATGCATTATTTATTTTATTAATTTCCTTTGTTGTTTTCTTAATCCAATTATCTATTTCACTTAATGAAAATTCATTTTTTATTTTTACAAGAGGTATAGATTTAACATTATTTTTTTCGAGAGGGGATATCAATTCATTATTTTGTTTCAACTCCATTTTCCTTTCTCTCTTTCGACTTAATAACAGCAATATAAAAATAATTAATAAGAATAATAGGGGCATTATCAAATTCCAGTAATCAATTGAATAAGTTGGTTTTTCTAAAACAACAACTGAACACGATTTACAACTTGGTCCGCAATCTATTCCCTGTTCATCATAATCCTGCCTTCCATTGTAACACCAAGGGCAATAAACCGAACCATCTTCACTAAGATCAAACTTAAAAAGAGGCAATCTCCCAAAAACTTGCATAGAAAATTTATAATCGCCTGCAAAAATTTGTATTCCATTACAAATTCTCCTAGAACCCAAAATGGGCATCCCGCCAATATCAAACTGATCCATAGTACCACCCAAAAAAAGAATTTCTGGTCCAGCTATTGGTTTCTCAGGAACTATTCTCGGAGGAATAGTGGGCCTTATTATTCCCCCATCAGGAATTTGGCAATTACCACAATCAACTGAACATGTTGAACAAGTTTCCCCATTATTACAAATCCCATCACCACAAAAAAGCGTAACAGAAACAATACCAAAAGTAAATGTTAACAGTTTATTACTTGTAATGTTCCAAGATTGGGTTAATGTTTCGGTTTGATTAACTCGATTTATATCCAAACCAGATGCATTAAATGTATAATTTGGATAATAGATAGAATCAACTAATCCAAATCCACCCATAGATTTACTTCGAAAATACCCTAAAAGAATTTGTTTTGATATTCTCCCATCATTTCCAGTAATATTAAAAAATTGCATAACTCCGCTATTATTCCAAGCAGTTATATTTACTCCAACGGCATTACTTGAATTGGTATAATTTGCATAAGCCTCAAGATACCAGTTAATATTCAATATTCCCGTTCCAGTTGACCAATTAATCCCAATTTGAGAACCATCTAACTTTGTAACGTTTGTGAAATTCCAAACTGAATCTATTGAAGAACTTTCAACAAACAATTCAGACATATTTGAATCAAATGAACTATCAATAACCCCTAAATTAGTCATTCCAGTGGTTCTCATTACATGCCCGTTCAATCCAGTGGTTCTCATATCCACGTTTGATAATAAAATCTCCGATGAATAATGAATATAAGCACCTTGACCTTGAAAACCTGTTGTAACAATTTTAGTCTGACTTACATTTATGTTAACACTTCTGGAAAAAAACAATCCCCATCCCCTGTCAGTAGAAATATTACAATTATAAACAGATGAATTGGTTGTATTAAAAAGATTAATTCCATCCATGCCCATAGTAACATTATTATAGGTCACATTGTTGCATCTTGCACAAATTAATTGTCCATAAATATCAGATACATCGGTATTTGAATATAAATTTTCATTTATAATCGAAAAATTATACACCGTCGGCAGCCCTTCTGCAAGGTTTGAAACATCCATCGTATGGTTATAATGAATAGTTGAATTTCCATCAAAAAAGTAAGAATTTGTTTTAGAAGAATTGACCTGATTGCTATAAAGGGAATTAAAAGAACTTTCTGAAAAAAAGACCCCATACCCAGATGTTCCATTAATATTAATTATATTCGAATTTAAAGTTGAATTTAAACTTTTTGAAAAATATATCCCATGCGCACTGCTTCCAAACGTATTAATCCTATTTGAATTGATAGTTGAATTTAAAATAGAAGATAAATAAATTCCGTAGCCAGATGTACCTGTCGTATTAATTGTATTTGAATTTATGGTGGTCCAATTTGAACCAGAAATAACAATGCCTGCTCCAGAGGTACCATTTAAATTTATTAGGTTATAACTAACATTAGAATTATTAGATGATGTTAAATACACCCCATATCCACTTGTACCCGTTGTATTAATTGTATTTGAAGTTATGGTGGAATTTGAACTTGAAGATAAATAAACCCCATACCCATTGGTGCCTAGAGTATTAATCCTATTTGAATTTATGGTAGAATTTGAAATTGAAAATAAATAAATCCCATATCCACTTGTACCAGTTGTATTAATTGTATTTGAAGTTATGGTGGAATTCGAACTTGAAGATAAATAAATTCCAAAACCATTATCTCCATTGGTATTAATAATATTTGAACTTATATTCGAATTAGAACCAGATAAATAAATGCCATATTGACTAGCAATAGTTAAATTATTCGAAAGAACATTATTTGAATGAGGATTTTGTGTCATATAAATACCCCACCCGACAACATCAATTTGATTAGAAGTGATATTATTTAAATTTGATTCTCCCTCGAATTTTATCCCATAACCAAAAAAACTTTCCGTCGATCTATTAATAATATTCAAGGTTAATATATTCAACGTTGAATTCAAAAGTTGAATTCCGTATCCTAAAGTACCACCCTCTCGAACAACAAAATTATTTGAAGAGATAATAGAACTTGAAGACTTTTCAAGCAAAATACCTTTTGCATTTGTCAAATGAGAAATAAAAATCAAATTCGAACTAACATTTGAAAAATTTGTTGAACTTAAAAAAAGACTAACTGATGCATAACCATAATTATAAATTGTATTATTAAATATAGTAAAATTTGAGGCATTATAAAATCGAAGCCCATGTTTATCCGGAACTGAAGTTCCCCCTCCCTCAATAATTATGCAGTTTTGAATAGTTGTCAAATTAAAATAAGGATTATTAATTCCGTAACCTAAAGCCCCATTAGTAGAGTAATTAATTTCAAATCCCTTACAATCTAAAGTTACATTATTAGCAAGGATACTGAAACAAGTTGAATTTGAAGTCACATTATTTTGTAATTCATAAACTGTATCAGTCAGATTTAAATCAGTGCAACTTACAACAGGCGTAGCCAACACATGGGGTTCTTTAAATGGCATTCCATTCAAAGTTGCAAAGGAAGAAATTTGATTTAAGTAACCCAAAGATAATAAAAATATAAAAAATCCTAAGACTATAAACATCAAAAACCTACGCACCTCTAATTCAACCATGCTATTTAAAAACATACTTTAAACGGATTTAAAGCTTTCCATCCGAAAGATTTAAAAGCAATATATTGTTTTTATTTGGATATTTGGGGGACCGTAGCTCAGCCTGGGAGAGTACTACGCTGAAGACGTAGGTGTCCGGGGTTCAAATCCCCGCGGTCTCATTTTTAGGTTCACAGAATTGCTTGCATAAATCACAGGAATAATTTTCTCTTAAAAGGCAAGATTTCAGCTCTCCATTCTCATCTATAAATTTACAGCATTCTTTCAGGTCATTAAGCTCTAATGAATTACCAGAAATAGTGTTTTCTTTATTGCACCCAGATAAAACAAATATTAAAATTAAAATAAGAATCAATGCTTTAATTTTTACCATGGATAAAAACGAGATAAAAATTATTAATAAAACTTCCGTTAAAAAATGAAAAGCTTTTTAAACAGTTGCCCTTTTTATAACATAAAGTGCCTCAGTAGCTCAGTCGGTAGAGCACCCGACTGTAAACGGAGGCTTAACATGAAAAAGGATTTATGTTAAGCAAAAAATAGCAGCTTCTGTTGGAAACAGCAGAATGAACAGCGAGTAAATTCAGGGAAACCCTAAAGGTCATGCTGAGGGCAATCCTGAGCCAAGCCCTTCATCATGAAGGGAAGGTGCAGAGACTAGACACTCGCCACCTAACGCCTCAAATGGCTACGGTGATGGTATAGTCCTACCCTCTAAGAAATTGGAGAAGGTCGTAATCGGGCGGTCACAGGTTCGAGTCCTGTCTGAGGCGCTTTTTTTTACAAAAGCTTTATAAATTATTCACAATTTTAATAAGGTTATCCTGGGCCTGTAGCTTAGCCTGGCTAGAGCACTCGACTGATAATCGAGAGGTCCTGAGTTCGAATCTCAGCAGGCCCATTCTTACACAAAAGAATTAAATATATCACAAATATAATAATAGATAAATGGATCCAATACTAGAGCTCAAGGGCATTTCAAAAAGGTTTGGTAATAAAGTTGTTTTAGAAGATATTAATTTAAAGATCTTTTCTGGCGAAATTCTAGGTTTAATCGGCAGATCAGGCTGCGGAAAGTCCACCCTAATAAAAATTTTAGTTGGTTATTATCAGGCGGACAAGGGAGAGATAATCTTTAATGGCAATAAAATCAAACGCGACTTCAAAGAAATAAAAAAAATCGTAGGCTATACCACGCAGGATAATTCATTCTATGAAAAACTTACTATACAGGAGAATATGTATTACTATGCAAATCTTTACAATATAAACAAAACGACAAGGAAAAATCGTATTCAAGAGATTCTAAAAGAAATCGATTTGTATAATAGTAAAGATACTTTAGCTGGAAGAATCTCCGGTGGCATGAAAAGAAGGTTAGACTTTGCAATATCATTATTGCATAATCCTAAAATCGTCATCTTAGATGAGCCAACAACAGGATTAGATCCAATCTTAGTTGAAAAATTCTGGGAAATGGTTACAAAAATTTCAAAGAAAGAAGGAATCTCCATTTTAGTTTCATCCCATATCTTATCTGAGTTAGAATCTTACTGCACTTCTGCTGCTTATATGGAAAACGGTCGAATAAAGCACCTAATAAAGATAGATAATAATACAAAATTGGAAAGGGAATTTAAAAAATGAACAAAATAATTTACGAAGTTTATAAGAATATAAAAATTCTATTCCGGAACTGGAGTTCTTTAGCTTTAATCATTTTAGCGCCACTATTCTTGATTTTAATGGTGGGCTATTCATTCAGCGGAGAAACGCTTCATGATGTTAATATTGGTTTAGTAACGGAAGCAGGCACAGAAGTTTCTGAATTAATAGGAAACTTAAGCAGTTTCGCAAAAGTCAATTCTTATGAAAAGATAGACGATTGCATACTTTCAATGGCTTTAGAAAAAACGCACTTATGCCTGGAGATGAAAGGCAATTTTAAAACAGGAGAAGACGAAATTCCCACCGGCGAAGTGACCTTCTATTATGACAACAGAAAAAAGACTTCAAGTTTATTGATACTCTCAGAAATAAAAGACTATTTTGGTCTTACTTCAGAAAGAATCAGTTTGATATCTACAACAAAAATTATAGATAATATACAGAACCTTTTGACTTTCCTGAACGATCGTATTGAAGATATTGACAACGTTAAATATGAAGCAGAAAGCATAAAGCAAAATCTTACATTAAGACGAGCAGAATTAATTAAAATAAATGAGAGTTTCACGCCAAAATATAATTTAATAAAAAATTTACAGTTGAGTATGCACAATTACACAGATACTATCAGCAATGATACAAAACAGATGACAATTTCAATTTACACCGTCCTTGCGGTAACTTCTGAGCTTAAATCATTATTAAACACTTCAATGACTCCTGCCCTAAGTCTGGCAATTTCAAACTTAGAATATTCTGTTATTAAATTGCAGAACACATCAAATACATCAATAAATAATATGAATTCGTTTATCGAAGAGGTTGATTCTACTGTAATTGAGCTCGATGCAATAAATAGCTATCTTAATAATGAAATCTACCGGACTGATGAAACCATTATCTTAATAGATTCTAGCCTAGCTAAAATAACTAATATTTCCATAGAAGCAAAGGACAAAATGGGAGATCTTTCAAAAATAGATCCGTCGTTGGCCTCAAAGCTAATAAGACCTATCACCCAAAGTTTCACAACTTTAATTAATAATGTTTCAAATGTTCAATTAGCATTTCCCATTCTTTTGACCACAGTCATAGTATTCATAACTTTATTATTTTCGAATATAATTTCTCTGTCAGAACTGAGAGATAAGGCATATATCAGAAATATCTTGGCCCCGGTTAATGATTTAGTTTATACTTCTGGTTTGATATTAACAAATTTCTTAATAATCGCTCTACAGGTTACAGTCTTAATGTTTGTTGCAGAAATGAAGTTTGGTCTGAGTATTATTTCACATCTTTCTAGTTTAATTCCGGTTATGATTCTTTTGGTGTTAATGTTTACATTCTTGGGAATGTTAATTGCTTATATGTCAAAAAGCACAGAGACTTCAATTCTATTGACTACATTTATTGCACTAGGATTCTTTATGTTCAGCGATTCTTTAAATGCCTTAGAAATTATGCCTAAGATAGCATATCATATTGCCTCATTTAATCCAGTCGTTTTAGTGAACAGTATGTTTAGAAAAATAATCTTCTCGGATGTGGTTTTATCGCAGATAAGCCGTGAATTAATGATTTTAGGCCTTTACACAATAGCTATGGCTTTAATTCTAGTCATAATATCAAAGAAAAAAAATAGTGAAAGGATTTAATTATCTTATCACTGCGCCATCTTTAAGTTCTTTCTTATCGACAGTTAATAACCCAACTGTACAGCTCTTCGCATCTTCAGCCGCCAATATCATCCCCTCGCTTTCAATTCCCCTTATGACTGCTGGTTTTAAATTAGTAAAAACAATAACTTTTTTATTCATAAGTTCATCAATTGCATAGAACTTTTTCAGTCCAGCAACCAATTGCCTTTCTTCATATCCCAAGTCAACAATAATCACATAAAGATTATCTGCGTTTGGGTGCTGCTGCACTTTTTTTATCGTTCCAGTTCTTAACTTCATCTTTTCCCAGTCACCGAATTCTATCCAGTCCTTTCCTTTAACCATTTCAACATTAGCAATCTCTTCTTTCTTTGCCATCTTTTCTTCCTCCTCAATCTTCATAAATAGTATTTCTGTTTTTCCTATTTTGTGCCCTTCTTTTAATTTTCCAAATTTAAGTTCTTTAAAGCTTAATTTATCCTTAAGATTCATCTGTTTGGCAATCTTCCCCGCCGTTTCAGGAATAAAAGGTTCTAAAATTATAGACAAATATCTCAGGGCTTCAGCTAGATTATAAAGTATATTTGATAATATTTTTTCATCTTCTTCATTCCATGGTTGCTTTTCATTCACATATTTATTGCATTCATTCACGAACTTGAAAATTTCAGATAAGGCATTATGAGTTTCCAGTATATCAATAAACTTTTTAGTTGCATTGAAATTAAATAATTTACATAATTCATCCTTGCCTTTCTTGGGTATTTTTCCATTGCTGTATTTGTTAAGCAGAGCCATTGATCGGTTTACAAAATTTCCTAAATCATTCAACAATTCTTTATTATGCCTCTGCACCAAGAGTTTCATCGAGAAATCCCCATCAGCTCCGAAAGGCACTTCTCTCACTAAAAAGTATCTAGCAGAATCTGTTCCATATTTAACAAGCTCAGGAATATTAACTACATTTCCCAAGCTTTTAGACATTTTTTGTCCATCAATCGTCCACCAGCCATGCGCAAAAACTTTTTTAGGGTTTTTTATTCCAGCAGACATAAGCATTGCAGGCCACAGCACAGCATGGAAAAAAAATATATCTTTACCAACAAGATGTAAATCTGCAGGCCAGTATTTCTTAAATTTTGCTTTAGGATAACCGATTCCAGAAATATAATTTGTCAATGCATCAAACCAGACATAGGTCACATGATTTTTATCAAAAGGAAGATCAACCCCCCATTTAAAAGAAGTTCTTGATATAGAAATATCATTCAGTCCTTCTTTTACTCTATTTATTATTTCAGGTTTCCTATACCCTGGCGAAATGAATTCCTTATTTTTATCATAAAACTCAAGCAGTTTATTCTGATATTTGGACAATCTGAAAAAATAGGATTCTTCTTTCAGCGTTTTAACTGGTTTTTTATGGATTGGGCAATTTCCTTCTTCTAATTCTTTTTCAGTGTAATAAGCCTCGCATCCCGTACAATATAGCCCTTCATAGAAACCTTTGTAAATATCCCCCTTTTTATTGCATAACTTCAAAACTTCCTTAACAACTAGTTCATGATCTTTGTCAGTCGTTCTGACAAAATGGTCATAATTAAGATTTAACAATTTCCATGCATTTTTAAATTCAGGTACAAGTTTATCCACAAATTCTCTTGGTTTCATACCTTTAGCTTCTGCTGCTTCTTGTATTTTCTTTCCATGCTCATCTAAACCAGTTAAGAAAAACACATCATCACCTAATTTTTTATGCCATCTGGCTAAAACATCAGCAATTACAGTAGTATAAGCATGCCCAATATGGGGAATGTCATTAGGATAGTAAATTGGCGTTGTAACGTAGTATTTTGCCATATTAGAAATAGTAGATTATAATTTGTATAAATAACTTTTGGTTAAAAAGTGAAATTCAAAAAATAATCATAAAATATAAAAAATTAACTTACACCAAAAGTGTTTATACCGCATTTGCCTGTCGATTCTGAACATCTCTTTTTGCATAATACGGTAGCATCTTTCCACCATCTCTCAGAAGACTGTCCCGCTTGGAATGTTGCATCAACAGTATAAGAATCATGACACTCCCAATGTGCCCCAGTAAAATTCCCCTTTGCTACAAATCCCTCGCTCAAGGCGACATTATTATCAGAATCCCACCTATCTAATCCACCAACAATGTTACTAATCCCGCTACAGCCAGCAATAAGCACTACAATCGCCAACAGGCCTATAATGATAATTCCTTTCAAACAAATCACCTCCAATTGTGATATAAAAAGTTAAACAAATCAAACTTAAATAGCTTTTGGTCAAAACAGCAAAAATTTATAAATTTAAGTGTACATCATAGTTGTCATGAACGGCAATATCAATGGTTTAAAAATACCTAAACACAGATTAACACTAGGTCAAGAATTCGCAGATCTAATTACCAATTTTGGTGGTAGTTGGACATTTATACTAACATTAATTATATTTCTAATGGTATGGGTTACATTTAACGCAATATTCTTGAAAGTCGGCTTTGACCCATATCCCTTTATTTTTTTAAATCTTTTTCTGAGCAGTTTGGCTGCAATTCAAGCTCCAATAATTCTTATGAGCCAAAAAAGGCAAGTAGAACGTGACCACATACAGGCAGAAAGGGACTTTATAGTGAACAGGAGAGCCGAACGTGAAATATTGCATCTTCAAAGGGATATGGATTTCATAAAAACTCAGTTAAAAAAGAAAAAACATTAGGGTATAGAAACATTTTTAAATCAGACTTATAATAAAAATAATAGGGGGAGGTACACTCAAAATGATGGGAATAATATGGTTTAGTGGAATACTGGTAGGATTGATTTTGCTATATATTATTTACACATACAACCACTTCATTGTACTAAGAAACAGGATAGACAATGCATGGAGTCAGATTGATGTGCAGCTAAAAAGAAGATTTGACTTAATACCAAATTTGGTAGAAACAGTCAAAGGCTACGCAAAGCATGAAAAGACAACTTTTGCAGATATAACAAAAGCAAGAAGCATGATGGCAAAAGCGACAACTATAAGCAAGAAAGCAGAAGCAGAGAACATGCTTGAAGGTGCTTTGAAGACTTTATTTGCTGTTACAGAAAACTATCCTAAGCTTATGGCAAATGAAAACTTTAAGCTTTTGCAAGAAGAGTTGGCTGGAACAGAAAATAAGATTTCTTACTCGAGGCAATTCTACAATGATTCAGTTATGACATTCAATACAATGGTAGAAAGCTTTCCGCCAAACATTATGGCAAAGATGCTCAACTTAAAGAAAAGAGAATTCTTCGAGATGGCAGAAGTGGAAAAGAAGCCAGTGAAGGTATCATTCTAAGATGATATATGAAGAAATCACAAAAAACAAGTGGAAATCTTTTTTCCTTGTTTTTTTATTTTTTATTTTCGTTATTGTAATCGGTTATTTATGCGGTATTATTTTCCAATGGGGTTACTTCGCGGTTGTAATGGCGGTAATTATCGCCATTATTATGACATTAGTCAGTTATTATTCGGGAGATAAAATTGTTTTAAGCACGAGCAAGGCAAGACTTGCAAAAACGCAAGAGTTTCCATTCTATGTTCATTCAGTTGAAGGATTGGCAATCGCAGCAGGCATTCCAAAACCCACTGCTTATGTAATTGATTCAGAAGCAATGAATGCTTTCGCAACAGGCAAAGATCCGAAATCCGCTTCTGTCTGCGTCACAACAGGTTTATTAAAGAAATTAAGCCGAGAAGAATTAGAAGGGGTAATAGCGCATGAACTTTCTCATGTTAAAAATTATGATATCAGAATAATGATGCTTGCAGCAGTTCTTGTAGGAATTTTAGTTATTTTATCAGATGTAATGTTCCGCAACATGCTTTGGTCTTCAAGTTCAAACAATGGTCGCAAGGGTGTGCATCCTGTAGTCATGGTTATTGGTCTAGCCTTGATAATCTTATCTCCATTTATCGCAAATATTATTAAATTGGCCATTTCAAGAAAACGTGAGTTCTTGGCCGATGCGAATGGGGCATTATTAACAAGATACCCTAAAGGATTAGCAGATGCATTAAGAAAAATTTCTCATGATCACAACGAAATGAAATCCGCTTCTAACGCTACAGCGCATCTATTTATTTCTAATCCATTCAAGAAAGGATTTACAAGTAATTTATTTTCCACTCATCCCCCAATTGAAGAAAGGATAAAAAGACTGGAAAAGATGTAATTTAAGATAAAATTTAAATATTCTAAAAGACAAATTACAAGGATAATTATAAGAGGTGTACTAAAAATGAAAAAAATTATGGAATTTAGTTTATTAATCTTTTTCTGTCTCAGCACTGTTGCTTTTGCAGTGCCCGACTTGGTTATCGAAGATTTTAAGATAAATTCAGACAGCATCCTGCCAAAAGAAAGTTATGGTTATACCATAAATATCAAAAATATCGGAGATGAAGCCGCAAAAACAAGGTTGCCGATTAATATTTATGAATTAGGAACTGAAGAACAAAAGTTTCCAATGTTTCTAGTACATAGTTATGTTGATACAAGGCAGAGAAGCAAGATGAATTCGATAAAAGTAATAACGAAAGAGGGTTCAGAAAAATCACTTATTCCTGTTGAAGAAGATTATACGTATACTGCACCTGCATCAACCGCAGCGGAAATTGAAAAAATGAAGCAGTCATATCTAGCAAGAGCAGAAGGAAAAAACTCTGATGAGATCAACAATGCCCTGTCTGAAATAGAGATAACCTATGGTCAAAGGCATGAAGCAACAATAAGCGGTTATTTCGTAACATTAGAACCAGGCGATACCGCAATATTTAACTCAGATTCGGCGTTTCTTCCAGAAGCGAATGAGATTTTTGTGCCTATAGGCGAGCCAAGTCTTATGTCCTTTGAAGTAAAATATATCCTGGAGATTGATCCAAAAAACGAAGCGGACCTAAATTCAAATAACAATAAGTTTACTGCCCCAGTTGCTGTAGAGCCTAATGTTATACAAGGACCAAAGCCAGAAACGCCAAAGAACAAAGAACTAAAAGATGAAAGTGAATATTTCTCTTATGGTTCAGTTGGCTGCGTCAAGATTCAGGAAAAAAACATCTGCCTAAATGTTGATGAAGCTGAAGAGAATATAATTATAAGTGTCAATGGTCAGGAAGAGCAGTACAACTTCTACGGAATGTTCATGTCTTGGGTCAATAAAGTATTCAGCGATGGAAAAGTAGCTCCGACAAAGAATATCCGCGGCGTAGACGTTACAATTTACAAAGAAGGGATAAAGCTGAAACTAACCGAATAATTTTATTTTTTTTATTTTTACATTAAAAACAAGCATCCATATCTTCCGGAACTCAAGCATAATTTATCCTGAAATTCAGAAACTCTTCCGTTAACAACTTTAATTTTAGCTCCAGCAGGAATAATCTCTACTTCTTCATTCCATAAGGTTAAAACAATTTCTCCTGTTTCATCACGAACTAAAGCATTTGCCATTTTTCCAATTCTTCCAAATTTAATAAATTCTCTCTCTTCTCCTTTCTCAACTACCTCAACTTCTACATCAACACTATCCATATTCGGTTTCAAATCAGAAATCTTCATCCTCTTTCTAATAAGAATATTCAATAAGCGGGTTTATAACAATTATTGTTTAAGAAAATTTATTTCATCTTGGTCTAATCCAACTTCAAGAGCAAGATCTGAATTAGTTAAAGCGTTTTTCAAATAAGGATAAGAATCCTGCAAAACCCTTTTCTTAGAGCAATGTGTATAAGAAGCAATTTTCAAAGCAATAGAATCTCTTTTTGCATGCCTCATCTTTGCCTGCCATAATTTTAATATTCTTCGAGAAGGCCCGTAAGCTGTAAACCCTTGATATTTCTCTTTTTTGGCCAAAGCCACGCCAGCACCAAGATAATCATAGATATATGCCAAAAAGCGCCAGTATTGCCACCGGGATATCCTTCCATTAAAAACATCTGCCCTAGAAAGCATTTCAAAAGCCTGGGCCAAGTCTTCGGCATTTTTATATTCTTTAGGAATATTTTCTTCAAGCCAAAGCATTACATCCCCATAATCCATATCAATATTATCATAAGCCCCAAGCACATTCTCCGTATTCTTGCCTTTCAGTACTAAACGCAAAGAATCCATAATATTTCCCCTGGTTTCTTTTTGGTCTATATTCGAAATTTCAGCACCAGCAGCCAAAGATTGCAAACTAATTATAGCTGTTCTAAAATCCCCATCAGCCCTTAAAGCCAAATCTTTTAATAAATCATCACTTATTCTAAGTCCTTCCTTGTCAGAAACATGTTTTAATAAATTCTTAACAGTTAAATATGAAGGTGTTTTAACCTCCAAAATTTCACATTTTGATTTCAAGTCTTTTAATTTCGTCTGATAAGGATCATTAGCCGTAAGTATCATTGGGAAGCATGATCCTTTTATCAGCCCAGCAAGTTCTGAAGCCCCGCCTCTGTCTTCCATACCGCTCAAACCATCAATCTCATCAACTAATATAACCTTGCCTTTTGAAAATAAGCTCATTTGCCTCATTGAATTTCCAACAACAGAATTTATTTGTTCTTTATTCCTAACGTCTGATGCATTAATCTCCAGAATCTCAAGTCCAAGTTCTTTAGCCAATGCATGAACTAAGCACGTTTTTCCAACGCCACTCTTTCCACAAAGCATTATTGCCGTTCCTTTTTTATATTTGACAATAAAATCCTTCAGTCTTTCAACTACTTGACCTGCTCCAAAAATTTCTCCAGAATTCTTAGGCTTATATTTTTCAGACCACATTTTAAATCGTAAAGTTTGCTAAAAGAGCTTCTAGCTGTAAAAACTCATCAGATCCTTCAACCATTCTAAACTCAATCTCTCCGCATTTATCTAGCAGTTTAACCTTTTTTGAATCTTCAATTTTTAGATTCCATATTTCTTTATGAATCTGTTTTATCACATCTAATCCGGACAAACCATATCTGAGCATCATATCCAAAAGCATATCCCTAGATTTGATAAAATCCCCTGAAACAGCAATAGTCAATATTTTGTTAACTTCCTGTGGCCTTGCAGCAGCAACTTTTTCATAAATAGTTTCTGCACTTATATCTTTAGTCATTGAAGCGCAATCTTGTAAAATATTTGCAACTCTTCTGGCATCACCTTCGGTAACGGCATATATTGCATCGTAGGCATCTGAATTTATAGTTAAGCCTTCGCCCTTTGCAATATTTTCAACCTGTTTCACAATATGTTTCTTCTCTAATGGTTTAAACCTAAAAATTGCGCATCTTGATTGTATTGGATCTATTATTTTCGAAGAATAGTTGCATGAAAGGATAAATCTGCATGAGTTTACATAATTCTCCATTGTTCTTCTTAATGCCTGCTGTGCCTCCTTGGTTAATGAATCACATTCATCTAAATAAATAACCTTGAATGGGTAATTCCCCATTGTTTTAGTTCTTGCAAAATCTTTGACTTTATTCCTGACAACATCTATTCCTCTTTCATCAGATGCGTTTAATTCTAAGAAATTGCTGTTCCATTCCTCTCCAAAGAGTTTCTTGGCAACAATCAAGGATAAAGTTGTTTTTCCAACACCGGCGGGTCCAGAGAACATTAAATGGGGCATATTTTTGCTTTTGACAAAAGAGCTAACTCTCTTGATAATATCTTCCTGACCAGCAATATCCTCAAATTCCTTAGGCCTGTACTTTTCAGTCCAAATTTCCATCATAGAATAAAAACAAAGATATAAGTTTAAAAAGATTTGGGTAACAAAAAATAAAGAAAGAAATTTATAGGTTTACTCGTCTTCTTCGTCCGAAGAGTCTTCTTCATCTTCAAAGTCTTCAGATTCTTCAGATTCTTCAGATTCTTCAGATTCATCATCGAAGTTTTCAGAATCTTCGTCAGATTCTTCTGAACTATCTTCAGATCCTTGTGCGGACGGAGAACCTTCACCAAGAATTGTTGCGAATGCAAATTTCTTGAAGACCTTCTCGATCTTTACCTTCAGGTCGTCGCCCTCTTTTGCGCCAGGTACAAATATAACAAATCCTTTGTATTTTGCTATACCATCGCCTTTTTCGCCGACAGCTTCAACGTGTATGTCAACCTCGTCTCCTACTTTTACAGGAGCCCTAAACCTTCTGAATTCATTTTCCATTTTTAATTTACTCCAATTATATTTAGGTAAGAACTTAGTTCATTAGTTTATAAGCTTTTCTATAAAAATAAGTCTCTTTGTTCAAAAAGTAGGATAGTTTAAATCTTTTCCAAAATCGCCCTCTTAACAATAAATTTTCCTGTATTCTTAGCTTCCATTTGTATTTCAGAATCAAGTATTTTTATTCTTTTATTAAACATAGGCCCAAATAAAAC
>JAGVXY010000022.1 GCA_018303545.1 Candidatus Woesearchaeota archaeon
TATCTCATCATTCTCTATTTCTTTCCATCCGGCATCCCCGTTGATTGTCAGAACTAGCTGTCGATATAGCAAGTTATAGAATTCACCGAAGGCATAGCATGAAAGCTCGAATTTATATCCTGGAGTCGGGGCAATATTGTAATCAGTTCTATATTGATTAACAAAATCTTCAATGAATTTAATTTCATCCGCTTTCATTTGTATTTAAGGAGATTAAGGAATCTGTTTAACGGAAATTGCACCCATTCTATCAGTCATCCCTAAATAGGGCACTAAATTATACCCTCCTGCTCTTATTTTTGCGCCAATTGTTACTGTAAAATATTGCCCGTCAAGTTCTTTTTTTGCAGGCCAATCAAACACCAAATTTGAAGTCATATTAAAATAATTACCAATTTTGATTAAAATTTCAGGTTCATCTAACAACGTAATGTTTCTTATAAAGCTCTCTTCATTTTTAATAGCTCTTTCTAATGACATCCCTTTTAAATTGTTTTTCTTAAAATACAAAACTTTTTTGTCTCGGCCAGATGAAAAGATTATATCCTTTCCATGGGCATAATTTGCTATCCCTCCGATGTTTAAGCTTACCAAGGTATTATGCGCCAAAGGTATTCCACTCATAAAATTTAATAAAAATTCTTCAGCCGCATTATGAAAATAAAAATTACGTAATGCTTCAAACATAACTTTCTGTATATTACACATTAATCCAAAGCTGGGTATAAACTGATTTTCTTTTTCTGTATCTTCAATCCAAAGGTAATAGGGTTTGACTAATGGTTTATTTCCATGCATCATTGAATATTTTCTTGCTACTTCAAGATGTTTATAATCTTCTATTAGTCTTCCACCCAGCATACATTTAACATCTTCCAAAATAAACTTACCCTTGTCAAAATCAATTATCTTCGTCATTGGTTTTCGGCAAAGTATTTCCCATATAAAACCTTTTGGGTTAGCTTTTTAAATAAAGGAACAGTATACCCAAAGGTTTTTAAATCATGATTTTCTGTCTTTTACTAAAGCATAAAAAGCATTAATTATCACGATAATATGGGGTATTAATAAACAGATGGAAAAATCAAAATTATTCATTTCTTCGGTTATTGCGGCATATAATGAAAAAGGAAACGTAGAAAGATTATTCCTAAAGATAGATCAGGTTATGAAACGAATGAATGTGGAATTTGAGATTATTGCAATGATTGATGGTAATGATGGTTCATATGAATCATTACTAAAATTAAAAAAAGAGAAGCATCTATATGAATTAAAATTGTACCATAATCCTAAACCCTGTGGGTTGGGAAACGCATTTAGAAAAGGGTTTAATCTAGTAAATGAAAAAGCAACGCACATCCTGACAATGGATGCAGATTGGAATCATGATCCAGAAGAAATTCCTAGATTATTATCAACTTTACAACAAACAAATATAGGCATTGTCGTTGGTTCTAGGCGATGCAAAGGAGGGAGAACATATGGCATTCCTCTTTGGAAACGTTTTGTCAGTATTTCAACGAATATGTTTTTTAACATATTGACAAATGTTCAAGTAAAAGACAAAACTTCAGGATTTAGATTATATACTAAAGAGGCCAATGATATAATTAAAAATAAATTCTTAGCAAAACATTTTGATTTTTTGCCTGAAATATTGATAATCGCTCAGAAAAACGGGATCAAAATAAAAGAATCCCCCATTCAGTTTAAATATAGGACGATTGGAAAAAGTAAATTGGGTTTATTTGATACTTCAAGAGGATATCTCAAACTATTGTACAATCTATTTACAAGAAAATATGATGTAAAAAATTGAATGCGGTAATAACCGAAAAGAATATAAACTCCAATAAAAAGAGAACACAAGATGTTCGCAAAATTTCTGCTGATTATGGCTGTATTCTTTGCATTAATTATATACCCCTATTGGTTATTATATTATTTTGTGGGGCTTAAATATGTATTTTTTATCAGTTTGTTGGGTTTTGTAGTCTTTGTAAAGGTATTGGAAAAATGAAAAAGATATTCTGGTTTTTTATAATTGTCTCAATTTTGTTACATTTTTATGCCCTAACTTTTCCATTGGCAACACTAGAGGATGAATCTTCCCACATAGTAAGGGGAATGATTATATTAGAAGTTTTAAATATTGTTCCATTGTGGGCATGGTTTATCCTAACTATTTTAACAATTGCGAGTTTATTCTTATTATACAAATTATACAAAAAGGATGTTAATCTATTTATCGCAGTGTTATTGCCATTATCTATAGCCTATTATTACATTGTTTGTCATGTTGCTTCAAGATTTCTAATTAATCAATTTGGTTCATTGGATATAATAAATCAGTTATGGCTTATTAGATACGGATCTTTAAGCGCCATAGTCTACGCATTGCAGCTAATCCTCTTTGGTTATCGTGAATGGGGCATGAGGTTGTTTCCGGTTATTTTTTCAGTTTTTTCCGCAGTATATTTGTACAAATTAATTAGTCTTTACAAAAATGAGAATTGGGCTTTATTCTCTTCGATTTCATTTTTATTTTTACCCGGTATATTTTATTTTGTCAATATAAGTCAATTGTCCATGGGGGTCACTCTTTTTACAATTTTATCAATATATTTTCTAATGAGATTTACATTAAAAAATGAAAAAAAAGATTTGGCCTATATGTGTTTATTTTTAATTTTGGGATTTCAATATAAAGAGATTTTTTTGCTGACATATGGCACAATATTTGGATATCTAATTTATTTCTATTTATTCATTAAGAAAAAAATAGATTATCTCTCAATTGTAAAATATTTATCCTTAAGCCTGATACCGACTTTAATTTGGTTGGTTACTCAGGGCTATTTTAACAATAGCACTAATTTTATGAGTAGCCGTTTTCTAGCGTTCAATCAAAATTTAGCCCATAATGTATTCCGATATATCACTACCTTTCCATCAGAAGCAACTTGGCCGATTTCAATTTTATTTTTTATAGGCTTACCTTTCGCCCTATATTCTATATTCAAGAAAAAAGATGAATTAGCCGTAGTATTTATGACACATTTTTTAATAATTTATTCCTTCATAACATTTGATTCATTGAATCACTATGATATTGTTTATCGTTATGCCGCAGATTTACTCCTGTCCATTTCATTCTTATCATTCTTTTCAATTAATTTAATAAAAAGAAGAAAATTAATAAAATTAATTTCGTATGGATTAATAATATTCCTGATGATAACAAGCACTTTTTTGACATATCACAATTGGGAAAACCGATTTGTTCCTATGGATGGCACCTTTTCATACATCAAAGAAAATATCCCTGAATCAGAAAAAATCCTTAGAACAATGGCCCCAAACCCTTACAAATTTTACATAGCAAAATATGAGATTAAAAATGAAATGAGGCACATTGTCTGGGCTAATGTTTC
Organism: Candidatus Woesearchaeota archaeon; assembly: GCA_018303545.1. Lineage (GTDB taxonomy): Archaea > Nanobdellota > Nanobdellia > SCGC-AAA011-G17 > JAGVXY01 > JAGVXY01. Next base: position 3,438 of record JAGVXY010000022.1, read on the forward strand.
AGAGCAGGATATTGCAAGTTTATTTGCTTTTATGGAGAAGAATAATTACACTTATTATATATTCCCCAAACCCTCTCCTAGTTACCATAGTTATTGGCCCAATGATTTTTCATGGGTATATACAACCGGTTTAATCAGAGAGCCAGTATTAAATGAAACCTTGCTAAATAATTTGATGATTAATAATACTTACTTTAGCGTAGTTTATAATGACAATTTAGGGGATAATAGTTTATACATTATTAAAAAGGCAGACTAAAAAAGGATTATGATTTCGTTAAATTTATAAATCGTTGCTTATATTACTCAGGAAAGTAAACAAAACTCTAAAAAATGAAAATTGCATTAGTTTTTCCAAAATTTGAACGTCAAATAAATGACAATCTTCAAATCACAACAGTGAAGAAATATGCTATTACCCCCCTGCCCTTAAGTTTAACTTATGTTGCTGCAACATTGGAGCGAGCAGGGCATGATGTAGAGATTATCGATGCTAATGCATTGAAATATTCTAAAGAGCAATTGGTTTCTATTTTAAAGAATAAAAATATAGGTTTGATAGGATTCACAACCACAACTTTAGCTTATCATCAAGAAAATGAGTGGATAAAATATGTGAAGGATAATCTTCCAGATATACCTATTATTGTAGGTGGAAAGCATGCATGGTATTATCCTGAAGAGATTATGAAGAATTATTTCGTAGACTATGCATTTAATGGTGAGGCGGATTTTGGTATTGTTGAGTTGGCAGATGCTTTAGAAAAATCAAATTTAGCCCAATTGAAAAATATAAAAGGCCTTTGGTATAAAAGCGGAAATAAAGTTTATTCTAATGGTATTGCAGATCCGATTGCTAATCTGGATGATTTGCCATTCCCCGCCAGACATTTGCTTCCATTGGGCAAATATGGGACATTTATTACGAAGAGGCAGAAATATAGCACTATGATGACTACAAGGGGGTGCCCCGCAAGGTGTACTTTTTGCGATGGCCATTTGGAAAAATTTCGGTTTAGAAGCGCCAAGAATGCTGTTGAGGAGATTCAATTAGCTTATGATATGGGAGTAAGAGAGATTGAACTTTATGATGATAGTTTTACCGCTCATAAAAAGAGGGCAATTGAAATTGCAAAGGAGATAAAAGAAAGAAAACTGGATTTAAGTTGGGATATAAGAACCAGAGTTAATATGGTTGATGGTGAAATATTAAAGGTTTTAAAATCTGCTGGATGCCAAAGGATTAATTTAGGTATAGAATCGGCAGACCCACAAATACTTCGTAATCTTAAAAAAGATATAACCTTAGATCAAGTTGAAAAAGCTGTTCTGTTAAGCAAGAAACTAGGATTAGAAGTTTTTGGTTACTTCATTTTGGGGAGCCCTGGCGAAACCATTCAGACCATTAGAAAAACACTTGCATTTTCACAGAAATATCCTTTTGATTATGTTCAGTTTACTAGAATGACTGCGCTTCCAAGAACCGAATTGTATAGACAGTTTATGGAAGAGAGAAAATATGATTATTGGCTGGAATATACTCAGGGAAAGCATTTGGATAAGCAGATTGAATTGGTAAATACAGAATTAACTGATCAGCAGGTTACTCAAGCAGTTAAAGATGCATACAAAGGCTTTTATCTTAGGCCAAAACAAGTAATTAAAACTTTGTTGAATACAAGATCTGTGCCTGAATTATTAAGATATGTCAGCGCAGGCACTAATTTTATTTTAAGAAAATAATTCTCTAAAACAGGGCATATATGAAAGGAGATATCGCACTGCTCTGCGCAAATACAATCAATAGTCCTGCCAGAATAAGCATTACTATAATTGGTGTAAGCCACCAGGCTTTTCGCACTTTTAAGAACATCCATGTTTCCACCAATATTCCCTTGTTATTGCTCATTTTTCTTAAGATAATAATCTTTCCTTTTATATTTTTCTATTTAATCAACCGCATATTTTTCGCTGTCCCAAATATCTTTTATATTGTCTTCTCTTTTGACTAAGAAGTTCCCAATAACTAGATAATCAATGCCTGTTCCCATCATGCACTTATATCCATTTTCAGGTGTACAAACGATGGGCTCTCCTCTGATATTGAAAGAGGTGTTTATCAATATAGGAACTCCAGACATTTTTCCAAACGTCTTTATTACATCATAATAAAGTTCATTCTGATGCCTTCTTATAGTCTGCAGTCTGCCACTGCCATCAACATGGGTTACAGAAGGTATTACTTTTTGCCATTTTTCATGAATTGGATAAACCATCAGCATAAAATCAGTTGGTGCCGGAACAGGTTTATCGCAGTCAAAATATTTTAATGCATCGTCTTCACAGACTACTGGCGCAAAAGGCCTGAATTTCTCTCTATGTTTGACTTTTGTATTCAGTAACTCTTTTGCTTTTGGATTGCATGGGTTCGCAAGTATACTTCTTGATCCTAAAGCTCTAGGCCCCCATTCCATTCTGCCTTGGAACCATCCAACAACATTGTTATCATAAACTAGTTTAGCTGTTTTGTCCACAAGTTCCTTTTTATCTTTGAATTCAGTATATTTTATTCTTTCATCATCCAAGAATTTTTTTATTCTTTCATCAGAATATTCTGGCCCTAGAAATGCATTCTCCATTACATACTCTCTTTTATTTCCAAGAATCGAATTATAAATATAAGCTGCTACCCCAATGCTTGTTCCGCCATCGGATGCATTTGGCTGTATCCATATATTTTTAAAAGGGGTATTCTTAAGCAATTTCCCATTTGCAACACTGTTCAATGCAACGCCACCAGCCAAAACAATATTGCGGCATTTTGTTTTATTGTAAAGATTATTAAGCATTTTTATGATAACGTCTTCTGTTATCAATTGTAATCCTGCGGCAATATGCTTGTGCTCTTCAGTCAATCTCATGTTTGAAGTTCTTATTGGCCCACCTAAAAGTTGACATAGCTTCTTTGAAGGCATCCTGTTTGCATAATGATAAACAAAATAGTCCATATCCATCCTGAAGCTGCCATCTTCTTTTATATCAATAAGCTGCTTTAATTTCTTGTAATAAGCATTGGTTTTTCGGTTCATATCTCCATAAGGTGCTAGGCCCATTACTTTATATTCCGAATTATTAACAGAAAAACCCAAATATGCCGTTATGGTGGAATATAGTAAACCAATTGAACTGGGAAATTTTATTTCCTTAATTAATTTGACATCATTTTCTTTGCCATATCCGTAAGCGGTAGTTGTCCATTCTCCAACGCCGTCAATTGTAAGTATTGCTGCCTCCTTGAATGGGCTGACTAAAAATGAAGATGCTGCATGTGCAATATGATGCTCTACGAATAATATATCTCCCTCATACTTCAAGGTTTTCTTTATCTTTTTTGTCACTCTCAATTTCTCATTTATCCATGAGGGCATTGAACTTAAGAAAGTTCTCAGGCTAAAGGGGAAATTCGATAGATGCTGCGAAAGAACTCTTTCAAATTTTAAAAATGGTTTTTCATAAAATCCTATATAGTCTATGTCTTTGATTGTAATATTTTGGCTTTGTAGGCAATAATTTATGGAATTAATCGGGAATGAGTTATCATGCTTTTTTCTTGTAAATCTTTCTTCTTCTGCTGCCGCAACAATTTTTCCTTCTTTCATAAGTGCCGCTGAGGCATCGTGATAATAGCAGCTTATACCAAGAATATATTTTGCTTGCTTTGTTTTCATTTTTATTTTTCCTCAAAATTGTCTGTAATGTTCATCCATCGATTTTTTCTTAGAGTTATAATCTTCCCAGTAACTTTCAGTTTTTTTTGATGTTTTTATATTCATGAATTTCTTTCCTGCTACTTTTGCAAGCAAGGAAGTTAATCCAACTCCAAAAATATAAACAACTAGCAGTAATATGGAATTTATCAAGATAGTTATGCTGCTTCCGAAATTTTGGAATCCTTTTTTTATTCCATTAAACAACTTCATTTTAAAAATCTCCTTACAGCAAGCCCTATAATTGTAATAATTAGAGTTATTCCCGCAATATGAAAGTAACCCCAAGAAGCAGGCAGTTTACTAAAAAATTTGAGTATAAAGAACAGAATGGTTGTGAAAAAAACATAGCTCAGCAAGAATCCCAATTTCTCTCCAATCCTTTCCAAATCCCAATCTATTGCCATTTTATGCCGTTACGTATTTCTCTCCGCGTTCTTCTAAAAAGTACAGCGATTGTATTTAAAACTTTCTGTGTTTTTATCCGGAATCTTTAAATATTATGGCCTGTTTTCCATAGAAAAATGAACAAATGGCTAAAGAATCTTAGAATAAGGAATGCCATAAGATGCACAGGACTTTTAATTTTAATGTTTGCTTTATTTTTTAATCCTTTAATAATTGCAAAGTTTTATACTGCAGATAGTCATATCGATTCAAATATTGTTAACAACCTCATAATATTAATAGAATTGATTTTTACGATTATTGGATTATTTATCTTAATTCACCCAGAATTAATTCAGCGTAAAATTGTTGAAATAATTTTGCTTATTTTTGTAATCATTTTTTGTTATTTTGGATTGGTCATTATTGATTATTTCTTTTTAGATAATAATTCTGCAGGTATTATTTATTCTCCAGGCCTTAATCAGAATTGGTCAGGAATTGATTTTAATTATAAGGTTTCAATAAATAGTTTGGGTCTCAGAGATAAAGAGGTCAATTTATCCGAACAGCATATATTTGTTCTTGGGGATTCTATGGTATTCGGTGTAGGATCCGATTATGAAAATACAATTCCAAGAAGATTGACTATTCATAATAATAGATCCTTTCTAAACCTTGGTAAGACTGGCGGAGATCCTTATGATTACACCGTAGTCTATGAAAAAATACATCGGCTTGCGAAACCAGATTATACAATTGTAATATTATATCTTGGAAATGACTTAGATTTCGGTAAATATGGTTTGAATGAAGAAATGATTGTTAATGGTATCTCAAGCAAAAAATTTTCAGATTCATTATTATTGAAAAAAACAATCTTAATTTTTAAAAACATTGCTAAAAGCATATCTTCAGATTCTAGCTTAGCACGTTGTGAAGCGGCCCTACCGAAGAATCCTTCAGATTTAGATCCGTTTATGTATGAGAATTATCTAAAGATAAACAAGACTCTTTACGAAATGGCCTCTCAGGATACCTTCTGTGAAGCTATGGATATTAATCCTTTTTTAGTTTCAGGTGCCTTAAAGAATCCAAATTTCTATCATGATTACTTTACCAATGAGCAGTATCTTCAGAATATAGAAATGTTTTTACGAGCTTTTGACAAGAAGGTAAAGAATAACGATGAAAAAGTCTTATTTGTATTACTGCCTCCAGATGTTTTTGTTTCGGAAAAATCTCGTTCTTTCTATAGTCAATTAAATATGAACTTAACAGACATTTCTTCATATTCTAAAGTATTGGATGATATGATTAGTTTCTGTTCCGATAATAATCTCGATTGTGTAAATTTATTGCCCGTATTAAAAGAATCTAATCTTGCCATGTATTGGGAGCATGATGTTCACCTTACTCCTGCGGCAAATGATTTAATTGCAAAAGAAATAAGTAAAAAAATAATAAATTAAATAAAGAATTCTTTAACTTTGCTGACGACTATATCAATGTCTGAATTAGGCATCAATGGATCCATAGGTAAGGATAATATCCTATCTGCATACTCTTCCGTTATTGGGCAATCGCCTTTCTTGTAGTGGAATCGAATAGCAAAATTACCGAAAGTTTTAAAAATAAACGGTAATACTTGCCTTATTGAAACTCTATGGAAATTTTAATGGTTGTGCCCAAGTACAAGTTTACTAACGAAAAAAACTATGATTACTATTTTCCTTTAGGATTAGCTTATATCTATTCTACTATCAAAAAAGCCAAGTATTCTATAACCTGCTTAAATCTCAATCATATGAAGGGGAAAACTGCTTCTTTATTGAATAAAGAATTAGACAGAAAAAAATATGATGTTGTCTGCACAGGGGGGAATGCATTGGCCTATTCTGCGATTAGTCTAATTTTTAGCGTTGCTTCCCAACATGCTTCAAAACCTTTAACAATTTTAGGCGGACCAATAATAACAAGCGAGCCAATGCTTATTATGGATTTAATAAAACCCAATTATGGGGTTTTAGGCGAAGGTGAAGTGACAATATTAGAATTATTAAGGGCAATAAAACATAAAGAAGATTTATCGAAAGTGGACGGCATTGTTTACTTTGATGAAACTGGAAAAATAATTATAACTAAATCAAGAGATCAAATAAAGGACATAAGCACAATACCTTGGCCAGAATTTGAAGAGTTTGGATTAAGTGAACAATTGGATAATATGTTCTGTAATTTTGACGTCCAAACCAATGCACAAGACTATCCTAGACTATACCAAATTCTAGGCAGCAGGGGATGCCCATTTAACTGCACTTTCTGCTGGCATGATCAAAAATACCGGACAAGGCCTATACCTGAGATAATGAAAGAACTAGGAGAAAATGTCCGAAAATATAAAATTAATATAGTGCATTTTCTTGATGAATGCTTTTCAATTGATCCGCAAAGAATATCTGAGTTCTGTAAAGGCATGAAAAAGCTTTCTGAAGATGTAGGATATACAATTTATTGGCTAACTTCACTTATGGTTACATCTGCAGATAAAAAGTTATTAGATATAATGAAAGACGCAGGATGTTTTTCATTGACATATGGCTTTGAAAGTTATAGCCCGATTGTTCTAAAAAGCATGAGAAAACCAATAACCCCTCAGCAGATAGATAAGGCATTTAATCTGACTATGGATGCCAAAATAAATGTAATGGCAAATTTTATCCTAGGGGATATTGCTGAAACTCCTGAAACTGCAAATGAAACAATAGACTATCTCAAGGCACAGGGCAAGGGACAGATAGGCCTCTGCTTTGTTCAGCCATACCCTGGAAGTGAAATCTATAAATATTGCTTAAAGAATAATATTCTCAAGGATAGGTTAAGTTATATTAAAAATGATATGGGTTCATTTAATGTTGTCAAGATTACCCCTAATTTTACTGATGAGCAGTTTGAGGCGCTTAAGAAATATGAGATGTATGTAATTGGGCATAGCTACTGCTTCACAAAACCGATTGCCCTGAAGAAAATGAAAAGCAAACATAAAAAGAGGTATGAAGTCACGATTAAATGCCCTTTCTGCAAAGAAGTCCAAACTTACAAAAACTGCCGTATTCCAAATAAGTGGCTGTTTGGCTTTTTACTTGTCTGCAGAAATTGCCGGATGCGTTTCTTCGTACTAAGCGCGGCCCAGAAAATAGCCTATGAACATTATAATATTTCAAGACGTGTAAGAACCTTCTATAAAAAAATAAGAAATGCTGTAAAAAGAAATTTTATTTAATTCAAACAAATCTTTTTAAGAATGTAGATATTCTGTTTGATTTAATTCTTTTTTCGAATAATTCAATGAGGCCTATGTCATCTTCACTCAATGATTTGAAGAACAAAATCAGAACCAAATATATTATAAATAACAATAAAACCTCCATTAGCAATATTAGATTGGATATGCTTACAAGATAATGATTAAGTAACCAAATCGTAAAGACAGAGATTATTATTGCAGAAACTTGCTTTAGGTATTTAATATTATACGGCTGGAATTCTAAAACTCGATATAGATAAAACACAGATATCAAATTCCAAATAAGAAATGAGGTGGCCGTTGCTATTGCTGCACCAGATATCCCATAACGAGGTATAAGCAACCAATTGAGGCTTATATTTATAACTGTGGCGATGAATCCAATTGATAAATTAATCTTTGTTCTTTCCACCATATTAAATAAATTATATATTGGCGTAACAAAGCTCCCAATGAAATAACCAATAGAAAGTATTATCAGCACAGTTGCCGCTTCCAAATAGGCTTCACCAAAGATAATTCTTATGATTGGCGTTGCAAACAAAATAAACGATGCAAGTATGGGCAGGGTTGCAGTAAAAACCCATTTATTTACCGCCAGATAAACTTTCTTTGCTTCATCAATTTTGCCCTGGCCATAAAGTGTGGATAAAATTGGCAGAAATATCAAATTAAAACTCATCATAAACAGTAGGATAAGACTAGCCACAGGAACAGCAGAGTTATAGATTCCTACAAATCTTACTGGAACATAATATCCGATCATTACAGAATCCGTCCAAACTAGCAAATTTAGGAACATGCTTGAGAAGAATAAAGGCAATGAGAACCTTAGCATCTTTTTAGCCATAAAACGATAACTAAGGGAGGGTACAGGATTCCTAAAAAGAGAGAATATCTTAAATTCAATAATGACAAAACTTAGAAGCGCAGATATACTCAGTGCAATGATATATGCAATGCTTGCACCAAAGACCTGGTAACCCAAATATAAAAAAGCCATAGTTATTACAACTTTAGATATATTCTCGATTATGTTTTGTATCCATACATAATAAACCATCTTTTTGAAAGCGCGAATAATTGTTAAAAAAACCATTGATGCGATGGAAATTGGAATAGTAAATGCAAAAATTTTAAGAACCGGAATAAATTCATTATTCTTAAATATTAAAAGAGAGATTTGTTCCGAAAAAATAAATATAATCAATGCAACAAAAATACTTAATGGCATTAGGATTAAAAGAGTTGTAAGTATTACACTTTTTATATGCCTGTCAGAATTTTTACCAAGATAATATCCCACATAACGTTCTATGCTTGAACAAAATCCCAATGTGGTAAATATAGCAATCATTCCTGTAAATGCAAATGCTAGATTTAATAGGCCATATTCATTTGGACCAAGCCAACGAGCAGTTACAATCCTATAAATATAATTCATAAATTTTGAGAATATGAGCCCAATAGCAATAATGACTGCCGAGTTGGCCATTAATTCTAAGGACTTATTTTCTTTCATGCCCATTATTTTTATGAAATGTATTTAATAGATTATCGGTTTTTAGACAATAAATGGAACATTCTTCTAATTAGAGGTTTGATGCAGGTACTAATCTCTTGCGGAAAATAGGTTTATTTAAAGAATTCTTTAACTTTTGTAATGACTATATCTAATTCTTCATCTGTCATCATAGGGTACAATGGCAGGGAGATAATATTCTCTGATAATTTTTCACTAACCGGAAAATCGCCTTTTTTATATCCCAAATCTTTAAATGCCCCCTGTAAATGTATTGGTTTTGGATAATGTATATCAGTTTGAATTTCATATTGGGATAAATATTTTCTAAGGGCGTCTCTAACGTCGCCATTTTCTACTTGGATAACATAAAGGTGAAATACATGTTTCGTCCTAGGATCAGTTAATGGGGTTATTATAGGCAATTCCTTAAATTCTTCAGTATATTTTTTTGCTATTCTTATTCTGTCCTCATTCCACAGGTCTAAATATTTTAATTTAACATTTAAAATTGCTGCCTGTAAGGTGTCTAATCTTTTATTATAACCTAGAATCTCATGTTTTCCTTTTTCTCCATATTCTCTTAAAATCTTCATTTTTGTAATTAACTTATTGTCATTTGTAACAGCAATACCCCCATCACCTGCTGCCCCCAAATTCTTTCTAGGATAAAGTGAAAACGCTGCGGCAGTACCAAATGTGCCTACCCGTTGGCCATTAAACTCCGCGCCATGGGCTTGACAAGCGTCTTCAATAATTAGGAGATTATTTTTTTTTGCAATATTTTGAATCCTTTCCATATCTACGGGTTGGCCATAAAGGTGAACCACCATAATTGCTTTTGTTTTTTTTGTAATTTTATTTTCTATTTCATCGACATTTATATTAAATGTTCTCTGATTTGCGTCAACCAAGACAGGTTTTGCATTAACATATCTTATTGCCGCAGCGGTAGCGTTGAATGTATTTGCTGGGATAATTATTTCATCACCTTCGCCGATATTAAGACTAAGTAGGATTAATTGCAATGCCGAAGTTCCGCTGTCAACTCCAATAGCACAATCAACTCCGCAATATCTTGCAAAATTATTTTCAAAAATAGCTACCTCTTCTCCTAAGATATAATTGCCTTCGTTCAAGACTTTTTTTATCGCCCCATCTATTTCATCTTTTAAAAAATGATATTGCCTTTTTACATCAACGAGTTCAATTTTCATATTCTATTCTCATTTATTAAAAAATAAAAAATTATAATTCAAATTTCAAGCCTAGTTTTCTCAATGCTATGTCATGGACCAAAGCAACTTTAGCACTAGGATAAAAGATATTGGTATGGACTGTATCTTCAGGTAATAAAACCCACTTTTGACCTTCTTTTATCTTAACATTTTCTATGGCATCAACCTTAACTTGCGCAACAAAATAATGATCTTCAATTAAACGGTCAAAAAGTTGTTGGTATGTTACTTCTTTACCCCTATCCCTCCCTAAAGCTTTAGCCGGAATCAAATCGGCATATTGGAATCCTCTAAAAACATCAAAGTTTCCTTCAAGGGCACGATCTATTGTTTCTTCAACTTTAAGAAGGTCTTTTTCCCAATGATAAATTCTATGTTCTAATTCAAGTTTTTCAAAATTAATCCCGATAAGTTCTTCTATCATTTCCCTGCGAAAACACTCTTCCCCGCTCTCATTTTCACGCGCTCCACCCGTAAAAAAACTAATTGCATTCGGGAAAACGAATCTTGCATCCCTCACATTATCCCTTAATTGGACAAAATAAGAGAGCCCATTTTCTTTCTCAACTCTCAACATAAAACTTGCCTGATTTTTATTCAAATATAACATCTTTTCTTCCTCCTTCTAAAAATTTAATGATTATTGGTTTTAGCATAATTGATTACAATTCTTATTTAAACTTTTCGATAAGCTTATCATATCCCTCTGGAATTCCCGCGTCATAGATATCCTCATCCAAGAAAACACCTAATAGCGAATTATTTTCTATTAGCTTGCTTAACAGAGGCACTTCCGAATCTCCGCTGTCTAATTCATCAAGAGAATCAAATATTTCTTCTGAAAATATATATCTCGTAAAAACTCTTATCTTTTTTTCCGAGCTTCCATTTAAACCCTTTATTGAGTAAATATTTCCTTCAACATTCTCGATTTCGATGTATTTTTTCCCCTTTCCAAATTCCTTTGATTCCTCAAAAAGGCACAATACAGATTTGTTATATTTTTCAAATGCCTCAAGGCACATCTGTGTCGCATTAGGTTGCCCAAGGTACAACATATCGGGAAAAACCATAACAAAAGGATTTCTTCCCACAAACGTCTTTATAGCTTCAACAATTGAGACAAACAGATTGGGATTGTTTGTGTATAGAATTTTTACATTTTTTCGTTTCTCGAGATAATCTTTTAAGTCTGTCTTTTTTTCATTTATAATAACACCGATGTCCGTGCATCCTGCTTCTATTAGCTCACGAATAGAATGTTCAATAACAGGTAAACCCCCCACATTCAACATTTCTTTAGAGCTTCCATGCGTAACGCTACTGATTCTTGTTCCTTGCCCTCCAGCCAAAACTATTGCCTTTTTGATGTTCATAGATTGAGAATTAAAGCTTCTATTTTTAAAGCTTATGGAACTTTAACATAGTCTGTTTTTCTAGTCAAATAATCCCAGACATAATCGGCAATATATCCCTTTCTCCTCCAGATTTTCAAGAAGAATCTTGGGTAAAAGAAATATTTAATCATCTTAAATTTAAATCTAGGCTTATCCTCAAAATAATTTTTCATTTTCATTACACCTTGAAATTCTTTGAACAAATCCACAAATCTATCAGGAGTAACTTCTTTAGAAAGGACCATTTCTTTGTTCAGCGCAAGTACATTGCCTCTATCCGGATATTCATAAAAATCTTCTTTAATTGATTTCTGTTTCAATGCAGTTGCCCATAATTCTGTTCCGGGTAATGGTGTTGCTTGGTACGCTTGAATATTATCCAAATTAGGGTCCTTAGCGAATTGTATTGTCTTTTTCATATCTTCTTCTTTTTCTCCCGGGCTTCCAAGAATGAATAATCCTGTGACTTTGAATCCATATTTTTTGCATAATTTTATAGCGGCTTTTCCTTGTTCAACAGTCACGTTTCCTTTTTTCAAATAGTTTAGAACTCTTTCACTGCCCGATTCTAAGCCGAAAGCAATTGAAGTTACATTTATTCTCTTTAATAATCTGCAAATTTCTTCATCAATTACATTTGCCCTGCCGTAAAGTTCAAAATCTATTTTTTTTGTCAGTCTTTCTTTTTCAAGCAGGTTCGCAATTTTTATTAATCTTGGTTTGTTAACAATCATTAGGTCATCATAAACAGAAAAATGATTCGTCCCGTATTTATTCACCCAAGTCTTTATATCTTCAACGACTCTTTCAGCGGAATGCCACCTTGTGCCCGATCTTCCCCAGATAGAATTTGATCCGCAGTAGATGCAATTATAAGGGCACCCTCTTGAAGTCATTAAGTACCCTCTTATGCCAATCAATCCAGCTCCGACCGGTCCAGGCACCAGATAGAATTCCTTCATCTTCAACAAATCATAAGCCGGGAAAGGTATAACATCAAGATTTTTCATCAATTCCCTTCTTTCTGTTGCGACAAGTTTGCCTTTTTTATCAATGAAAATTATTCCCTTTATTTTTTTAAGTTCATCTTCGGGGGGATTTTTATTTTTTTTTAAACAATTTAATAATTCTAAAAAAGTCTGTTCTCCTTCTCCAACAACCCCGATATCAAAGTTAGAAGTTTTTAAATTCTCGGGCATCGCATTTATGTGCGCCCCTCCAATGACCAAAGTTGCGTTTGAGAATTTTCTTATTTCTTTTGCCAAATTCTTCACTTTGTAATATTGTTCACTTACAACACTAATGCCAATAACATCAGGGCAGTATTTTTTAATTACTTTAATGGGGTCTTCTCTATCAATAATCTTAATATCATTATATTCCCCATATTCTCGGGCATAAGCAGCGATATGCGCCAGACCCATAGGGATACAGCCAAAATTCTGTTCAAGGTTTATCAGTGCAATTTTCATCTTTTTTCTCTAATCTCATTTCTATTTAAATATTTTATGTAAAAATCAGGTCTCGAATAAACTTCCATAAGCTTTAAATACTCCTTTATCGGCGATAAAATCAATTATGGAAAAACCAAATCTTGCCTTAATTGGTTGTGGCTACTGGGGAAATATTCACAAGAAGACGCTCTGTAACCGCCCCGATTCTACTTTAGTTTACATTTGCGACCTAAAACAACCTTCTGAGGCACTGCCCGAAGGGGTTATATTTGTTAATGACTATAATACAATATTAAGAGATAAATCAATTGAGGGTATTATCATTGCTACACCGACTTTTACTCATTATGATTTATCCAAGAGATGTTTAGAGGCAGGTAAAAATGTTTTGGTTGAAAAGCCTCTAACCACAAACAGTAAAGAAGCATTAGAGCTTTGCCAAATTGCAGATAATAAAAGTTTGATATTAATAACCGGGGAAATTTTTAGATTCAATCCTGCATTAAAAGAGATAAAACGCAGAATTGATTCCGGTGAGCTTGGAAATTTAAGGTTCATTGATAGCCGGAGAGTTGCACCCGGCCCAATAAGATATGATGTAAGTGCATTGTGGGACCTCGCAACCCACGATGTTTATATTTCTAATTTATTAGTTGGTGATCTTCCTACTTCGGTAAGTTACAGCGGAATCTCATTTAATGGGCACATTGATGATGTTGTAACATTAATCTTGAAGTATGGCAGACAAAACGTAATTTCCACAATTAATGTCAATTGGATACATCCGGTAAAAGAAAGGAAACTTTTTGTAGCCGGTTCAAAAAAGGCTCTTTGTTTCGATGATATGAATCCTGAAAAAAAGATTACCATTTTTGATATATGCATTGATTATCTGCCTGCAGAAGATAATAAATTCAAGGCTACAATAAATAATAATGGGTTTAGTGATCCTATTCACGAATTGGGCCAGCCATTGGAACTAGAACAGAAAGAATTTATTAGGGCAATTGTTGAAGGAACCTATAGCGTTACTAATAACTATGATGGTTTAAATACAGTCCGGATTTTAGAAGCCGCCGAAGAATCAAAAAGATCGAGGGGCATAGAAATTTATATTTAATTTTTTTGGGCGTGATAGGAGATAAAAATGGCAGAAAAAATCAATTCAATCATTTGGGATTTAGGGGGAGTCGTTTACACCTTTGATCAGGGTTTAGCGGATAATGAATTCGCGAGGCTTTCGAGATTAGATCCAAAAATTGTGGCAGATCTTTTATATGGTCAAACAGTTCAGAGTAGAGAATATAATGATGGCTTCAGTGGAAGTTTCAATCTCGGTGCGATGACACCACAAGAATTCTATAAAGTCACCACGGAAGCATTGAATATTAGAATTGGTTACGAAGAGTTTACTCAAATTTGGTCGGGCATATTTACGGTAAATGAAAAGGTTCGTGATTTTATCATTGAATTACATGATAGGCACATTTCTCAAGCGACATTATCAAGTACAGATCCTATGCACCTCAATGCAATGAATGGGTTATTTAACTTAAAAACTCTGCTTGGCGAAAAAAATGTATTTGCTACATTTCATGCGGATGCCGGATATAAGAAACCAACTAAGGAACTCTTTGATGCTTTCTTTAACAGAACCGGGTTTGAAAAAAGTGAATCCGTTTACGTGGACGATGTGCAAAAATATTTAAAAGCCGCTGAAATTTATGGTATAGGGGCAACTGTACACGTTAATCTTAACAATTCACAATTTCAAAAAGAATGCATTAACGACGTCAGAAGGCTGCTCGGCCTATAATTTTTTTTAATTATTAATTGATTTCAAAAATTATTTCTTCTTCTTAGAATAAGAATATTTCATTAAAATAAGCTTTAAATTCAGAATCACACCTAAACTGCTGGTTGTAATAACCGCTAAGCTATTTATTACAAAGCCATAAATAGTCCACATAAATTCCCCCAAACCAATCAGGACATTCAAAAAATAAGAAAGATCTTCTAATCTTTTTGTTTTGTATCCTTTAATAATCTGGGGGATATATCCTGAAACAGTAACCAATCCAGCAATAATCCCCAAAATTTCCCAGGTTACTATCATATAAGAACCAAATGGTTTGCGTTTATAATGGTTTTGATTTAATTGACAATTCCATAAGCTTTATAAATATAATTAAAAAAATAGAACTTATGGAGAAAAACTATTCCATTGGGGAAAACACAATAACTAAAGGGGATGTTGCAATTGCAGAAGGAGTAAAAATTGGTGACTTCTGTCATTTGTGGAATTCTAAGATAGGAAGATATACGAAAATGGGCAATTATTGTGAAATGAAAGGGGGCGAAGCAGGTATTACGATTGGTGAATATTGTCGTTTTCAATCATTCATATTCGTTCCAGAAGGAACAGAAATAGGGGATAATGTTTTCATTGCGCCTAATGTTACGATTCTCAACGATAAATATCCTACTGCCAAGAAAGCTTTTCAACATGAATGGGTATTAGCAAAAGTGGTCATAGGAGACAATGTTACCATTGGCGGAGGGGTTACAATTTTACCTGGAGTTAGGATAAGTAATGGGGCATTTATTGGATCAGGTAGCGTTGTCACCAAAGATGTTGAATCTAATGCAATCATGATAGGTAATCCTGCAAAGTCCATTGGTTATACCACTGATGAAAGATTTAGAGATAAAATATTGAAAGATTTACACAAAATTTTTCAATGAATCTTTATTTAGGATAAATTCTGCCAAGAACAACCTTCCTCAATGCACCGACGAAATAGCCAGTATATCTTATTAAATTATATACTGGTAAAAATAACATAAGTGAAAAACTAAAATCTTCTCTTAGTTGTCTTGCAGTTTTATACAGCGCCAATAATGGAATCAAAGGTGCCATAGCAATCATTAACGGGGGATATTTTAAAGAAGCGCCGACCCATCTATGGTGTCTCCATATTGATGACAAAGTATCCGGATTGTGATGATATATTTCCGTTTTGACACCTAAAGAGTTTATTCTTAAAACCTCATACAAAGATTGATCATCAGCATATCCCAATTCCGGACTGAATCCTCCTGCTTTATGATAATATTCCCTTAATATTGCAGCAAATATAATTCCCTCGTTATTCTCATCAACACACGTCCTAACTCCGAATGCCCTTGCCCAAATATTATTTTTATTTGCGACTTTTTCTTCAACGTGCATGGTGCCTATTCTTTCGCCATTTACTATTGGTCTTATCATATCTTTAATATACTCCTTTCCAAGCATAGTATCTGCACCCTCAAAGAAAAGAATTTTACCTTTAGAGTTTTTAACTGCTAAATTC
>JAGVXY010000023.1 GCA_018303545.1 Candidatus Woesearchaeota archaeon
TGCTATGCCTTCGGTGAATTCTATAACTTGCTATATCGACAGCTAGTTCTGACAATCAACGGGGATGCCGGATGGAAAGAAATAGAGAATGATGAGATAAGGAAAGGTGTGTTAGAAGAGATAAAAAAGAAGTAAATATATAAAATACAAACCTATAAACTCTATTATGACCAGCAATATACTGATATTTTGCGCGCATTCTGATGATGAAGCCGTAGGAATGGGCGGGACAATAGCTAAATTTGTAGACTCCGGTAAGGAAATAGTTAAAGTTGTATTTTCATTTGGAGAGAAGAGTCACCCACATTTAAAAGAAAAAGTAATAGCCAGCGCAAGAGTTGAAGAGAGCATAGAAGCAAGCGAATTTCTAGGAATAAAAGAGACCATATTCCTTGGATTGGATGAATTAAAATTTGATGAAGAGATAAAAAAATTTAATATCAAAGAAAAAATCATAAAAATAATAGAAAAATATAATCCTGAAAGAATCTACACCCCTTCGGAGATGGATCTGCACCCAATGAAAAATCATGAAGCGGTTTATCGCCTGATAAATGCCCTCCTGGGGAAGATGCAAAAAAAATATCCCCTATATGCCTTTGAAGTTTGGGATGTTTCGAAGGCAAACAAACCTTATGTTTATGAAGACATTTCAAAATATTACAAGAAAAAAATAGCGTATATGAAAAGTTTTTCCAGCCAGTGGCTTTCAATGTATGGCCTTATGCCTTCTGTTTTCTTGAGAGCAAAAAAATACGGAAGAGCTATAGGTGTAAAATATGCGGAGAGGTTTTATAAAATAAGATGAAACTGCTTTTTGTTGTTACAGGCGTGGGTTTAGGACATTCAACAAGAATAGATTCTATAATCAGCGCAGTGAAGGAAAAAGAAAAAGATGCAGAAATAGGAATTGCCACTTTTGATACTGCTTATGATTATTTCAAGAACAAATACCCTACTACAAAAATATATGGATTAAGACTGAATGAAGGGAAATTCAAGTTCAGTCTGATAAAAACGATAATAAAAAACTGGATATTTATTCTCATATGGATGAGAACTTTTTTCATATTACTTAAACTAGTCATAAAATACAAACCAGACAGGATGGTGATTGATTTTGAACCTATGGCTGTATTAGTTGCACGATTAATGGGGATTAAACATACAATGGTCTTTAATTTTGACAGAAAACTCCTGCATGAATACAATCATGCAAAGGGATTTAATCCTGATTATTTATTACAATCCGAATATTTCATAAGAACATATGAATTGGCAAAAGGTCGAAAGATAGTCACCTCATTCTTTAACAGAGGTATTTCAGGCAATTATATCTATGTTGAGCCCATAATAAGGGCTAATCCTGAAGCTATATGGAGACAAGGAATCTTAATGAGAAAAGCGGTGCATAAAAAACCCTTGCTAGTGATGATGGGCGGATCAAAAATCGGCAAAGATTTAGCGGAAGCGATTGGAAGAATCGCAAAAGATTTTAGCAATGAGAATTTCATAATTTTCGGAGACATAGCCATTAAACAAAAAAATGTGGAAGTGATAAAATTTGCACCTAATTTTTTGAAATATCTTTCAATATGCAAGGGAATAATAACTTTAGCCGGATTTTCAACACTTTCTGAGATACTTGCCTTCAAAAAACCTGCGCTAATATATCCTATCCCTAATTATATTGAGCAAGCGCTTAATGCGTTTGAAATTAAGAGAAGAAAACTCGCCCTAGTTAGAGAATTAAAAGAAATAAATGATAATGATATAAAAAATGATATAAAAACATTCCTAGACAATAAAGAAAAAATACAAGAAAGGTTAAATGAAATGAATGTTAAAAGCAATGGGGCTGAGCAGGCTGCGGAATTAATATTAAGAAATAAAAAAGTTAAGGAAATTATATAGCTATTCAAAGCAAGTAATATTTATAAATTAATTTCTTCATCAATTAAAGGAGGCGCTTTATTTGAAGACAAAATATATAGTTGTTACAGGCGGAGTTCTTTCTGGAATTGGAAAAGGCGTAGCAACAGCATCAATAGGGAACCTGCTTTGCAAAAATTATAAAATTGTTACAGTAAAATGCGATGGCTATCTGAATATCGATCCTGGAACGATGAATCCAATAGAACATGGAGAAGTCTTTGTGCTGGATGACGGCGCTGAAGTGGATATGGATTTTGGGCATTATGAAAGATTTATCGGAGTGAACTGCAAGAATGAATGGAATTTAACCTCTGGTAAGATATTCTCAGAGGTTTTTGAAAAAGAAAGAAGGGGGGATTATTTAGGAAGAACAGTACAGGTAATACCCCATATAACAGAGCATATAAAATCAAAGATAAAGGGAATAGCAGAAAAAGAAAAAGCTGAAGTAATGCTGATAGAAATTGGTGGCACGGTAGGGGATATAGAAAGCTCATGGTTTGTTGAAGCTGTTAGACAGATGAAGTATGAAAAAGGAATGGAAATGATAAACGTGCATCTGACATTCATACCCTACCTACATACAGTAGAAGAGCAAAAGACGAAACCTGCACAGAACGATATTGCCTTATTGAGAGAGAAAGGAATAAATCCAGATATCGTTATAGGGAGATGCGAACAGGAGCTTACAGAAAAAAGCAAGAATAAATTAGCGGTTATGAGCAACCTTGATATCCGGCAGATAATAGGTGGCCGAGATGTGGCCTCAGTATATGAGGTGCCTTTGATTTTTGAAGGTGAAGGCATTTTAGAAATACTGCATGAAAAACTTTTCTCTGAAGAAAATAAAGAAGAATTCATGAAAAAGGCTAAAAACCATTTTGAAAAGTGGCAAGCATTAGTCAAAAATATCCTGCAGCCGAAGAGAAAGGTAAAGATTGCAATATGCGGAAAATATACTGGGCTGAAGGATTCTTATGCAAGCGTAATTGAGGCCTTAAGGCATGCGGGGGCAAATCTAGATGCAGGCATTGAAATAAAATGGATTGAGACTACCGAAATAGAAGAAGGTAGAATAAGCATTGAAGAGGCACTTAATGAAGTTAAAGGAGTCATAGTTCCCGGGGGCTTTGGATCGAGAGGTGTTGAAGGAAAAATTGAAGTAATAAAGTATGCTCGGGAGAATGATATCCCTTATTTGGGGCTGTGCTATGGTATGCAATTAGCAGTAGTTGAATTTGCAAGGAATGTCTGCGAGTTTGATGATGCAAACTCTACTGAAATAGATGAGATGACTAAATTTCCTGTTGTTTTTTTAATGCCTTCACAGAGGGACATTATAAAGAAAGGCGCAACTATGAGATTGGGCGGCAAGGATGTATTGATCAAAAATGGAACTTATGCTGAAAATATATTCAAAACAAACGGGATAAGAAGAAGATTCAGGCATAGATATGAAATAAATCCTGAATATATAAAAGAGATTGAACATAAGGGGATGATTTTTTCTGGTATGGCAAAGAATGAAGAAATAATGCAAATTATTGAACTACCAAATCATAGATTCTTCATGGCTTCGCAATTTCATCCTGAGTTAACTTCAAGGTTAGATAAACCTGATGAGATGTTCTATAATTTTATCAAAGAATCACTTTACTAATCCTGTTTGCTCTTTCCCATTGCAAAGCTGGATAGAATCCTTTATGCCTATGAATGGAACAAACTTAATCTCTTTAACTTCCTGACATTCTCCCTTTGTCTCTATATTAAACGTTATCTTGTCCAATGGGTTGAAAATCTGGTCTACTCTGCCGATAAAACTACCTTTGACGCAAATGCCTTGAACTGCGAAACCACTGAAAGTCTTTCCCCTCGAATCTACCGTTGCAGTTATTATGGGCGAATTGAATTCAACATTTGCAAGTTCAAAGATGATGTCGCTGCAAGAGAGCAAAGCGATTTTTTGTTCTGTTTCTTCTATCCTTTTTTCTGTAAAAGAACTTGCCCATATGATAACGGATATAGTTATTGCTACTGTAAAACCTATGAGCAGGATAGTTGCTATTAATGGTGAGATCCCATGCTTCATAGAAGACTATAAAAGAAGACGCATTAAAAAAACTTATGGTTTGCTTGAAAATTCCAGCAATGCATCTAGTGTAAGGAGAGGGTTAAAAACACCATATGTAGTCAGCGTCGTTCCGGTTATTTCTTCCATGACTCCCACGAGAGTTAAATGACCATTTTTTAAGGCATAAACTGGACCACCAGAATCCCCTGGATTTATGTGATTATCTATAATATAATTGGGGTAAAGACTGGGCAGCAAAGGTTTTATAGAAACTATATGGCCTGAATTCATAGATGGAGTTACTGCCTGCAAACATACAGGGTAGCCTAAGTTATAGACGTAATCTCCGATGTGCATGCTACTATTCTTATCTATTTTAAAAGGTATTGGCTTAACATATTCATTTGAAGGCATACGAATCACGCCTAACTTACAAAGTGGCTCGTAATAAGAATCATTTGCTTCAAACTCCTTGTCTAGATAGGGGCTGTACATCAAAATTTTGATAGTGGCTTTAATTTCCGGTTTTTCATTTAATCTTTTTGATTCAGCCTCAATCAAGTCAGTATATTCCTGTGTTAATGGAATTGATTTATCAGAAACAACATGCATTGCAGTAAGGAAATAAATAAAATTATCCTTTTCCCATATAGGGGTAGCTGTACTGGATGTTTCCATGTTGGAATTAATAACTATTTCGCCGATTGTAATTTGGAACTCTGAACTAATCTTGACTTCATATGTTGATCTCAGCGCTAGTTCTATTTCGGATTCCAGAACTTTGGTATTGCTGTTATCATAATTTATCTTTGTTTCTAAGGACTGAAGAAATGGATTTAGAATAGGCAATGGTTTTGGTCCTGATGCAATGCAACCTGAAAGAAGCAATCCGCACAAGCTAGCAACGAGGGTTTTTTTCATCTAAAGATTGGAGAATAATAAGAGTTAATAAATTTAACGGTAAAAAGCGAGGGTTTCTTTTAAACCCTGTTCGAAATCGGTCATATTTTGGAAGCCTTTTTCTTTTAATTTTGAAATATCTGCAGCTGAATCTTTAATATCCCCTGGTCTTGAATCTGTATGGCAAATTTTAGATTTAGAATTTGAAAGCCTAATTATCTGCTCAACCAATTTATTAATCTCAATTATTTTGCCTGAAGCTACATTGTATACTCCCTCCAAGTTTTCCATTGCAAATATATTTGCTCTTGCTATATCTTTTACAAAAATGAAATCTCTTGTTTGCTTGCCGTTGCCGTAAATTGAGATTTCTTTATTTGTTAATGCTTTAATTGCGAAAGTCGGGATTGCTGCAGCATAAGCCGAATTAGGATCCTGTCTTGGACCATAAACGTTAAAATATCTTAAGCAGCAGGTTTTCAAGTTATGCTCTTTATTGTATAAATTTGCAAAATATTCATTTGCCAATTTTGAAAATGCATAGGGGGCTTTAGGTTTCAGACGGGATGATTCTTTTTTTAACAAATCAGGCAAATCACCATAGACTGCGGCAGAACTTGATAAGATTACTTTTTTTACATTATTTATTTTTGCTGCCTCTAAAACATTTATTGTTCCCTGGATGTTTATGTCTGAAGTCTCTTTTGGTTTCTTTATTGATTCTGGAACAGAGATTAAGGCAGCTAAATGGAAGATGTAATCCATGCCCTTTGTCAAGTCATTAACTTTTTCGAAATCTTGAATATCGGCTTTATGAAAAAAAACCTTTAAATCTTTTAGGTTTTCTCTTTTGCCCGTGAATAAGTTATCTAAAATGTGAACTTCATGATTCTCATGCAACAATTCTGCGATATGCGAACCGATAAAACCTGCACCGCCCGTAATTAAAATTTTCATTGCGCTGAGAGATTGAAACAGGTTATTTAAAGGTTGTGGAAGAGATTATACGGGGGTATCGATGGAGAGAAGCCTGATCTAAGTTAATAATATAAGCTAATTTTTTAATTTTTCTCTGAGATTTTCAAAATAAGACTTTGGGAAAAAACTAGCATACCATTCAAACTTTCGAGGTCTATTTAAACCCTCATTGGCTTCATTTTCAGAAACAATAATATAACTTGATCCTAGTTGCATATTTTGTCTTAATGCGACACCGGCATTACAATTTAACATTTTTTCATAATTCTCAATTTTGAATATAATCGCATCTACTTCATCTAATGCTCTTATCCTTTTTGGATGAATACTAATGGTATCATCTATTGTTGCCATGTTAACCCTAAGCTAATTCTAAATTAACTCATTATTTGGGGAGTTAAAACTATATAAAAACCTACCGATTCTTATCAACATATTGTTTTATAAACTTAATGTTTCCAAGACATAATTCTTCCTTAAAACCAAGATCCAATAGTTTGTCATAAGGGGGTAAGCTTCTTAACAATTCCAATTTATTATGAATAATAAAACTTATTTCATTATTCTTGTTTGTGAAATAAAATTTGGTTGCTTGAATAAAATGAGGTAATGAGTTTAAATATTTGTATGCTGCATTCCCAATTATCAAGAAAGGTGTTTCGTAAGCCCCTTTCCAATATCCCCTCTTTGATTTTTCTTCAAAAGTTTCGATAATCTTTTCTCCCTTTTCGTTGTAAAGATTGATACTTGCCTTATTTAAAAATAGATTAACAAGCCTTAATAATTCAGATTTACTGCTAAAAGCGATATCTAGTTCCCATCCTCGACTTTCCGCAATTAATGCTCCGTCAGCCTCTTCAAATTCAGCATAATTCTCTAATGGTTTAGTATATTTGGTCAAATCGATAAATTCCTTCTCTCTTAAATCTTTTATACATAGTCCAGGAAATATTTCGCCTGACTCGTCACATATTTCGAAATCTAATTCAAAAACAAAAACGCTACCCTTCTCCCTAATGCGATTAAGAATATATTTACTAGTATAACCTAATTTTATTAAATCATATAACATGTCTCTTCTATATTCGTTTGATTCGTGACAGTTCGAAAAAGTAACAATGCTTGTTGAAATTGGCAAACTAACGTACCAATTGTATCCCGTGATAACATTTGATTTAGAATTGTTATGGTTCTGAATCCGGATTAAATCATCTAAACACTCAAAAATCTCATTCCTCCTTCTTTCGGATATCCAATTCAAATCATTTTTTGATACCATCCCAATTAGACAGACTTTCTCATATATAAATATTTCTATTTGTTGCCCCTAAATAGTTGCGACAATTTACTTTTCAAAAAACCTTATAAGTACAGAAAACATAAAAATTAGATGAAATGAGCAAAGTCTGTGTAAACAATGTGGAGAAGTACGATGTTAAAGAGATTGAACATAGCATCATAGATGGATTGAGAAAAATCGGTTTTGTGATTCCTTCCGGAAAGAAAATATTAATTAAACCTAATTTACTTACTGACGCCTCGCCTTCAAAAGCTGCAACCACCCATCCTGCTGTTGTTGAAGCAATTGTTAGAGTGTTTAAAGGAAATAAAATGGTTATTGGAGATTCGCCTGGAGGAATTGCTCATGAACATTTATTTGAAAATACGGGCATGAAAAATATTTCTGAGAAATATAATATCTCTGTAAAATTATTGACTGAAAATGTTGTGAATAAAGGATTCATGATATCTAAAGAAGCATTAGAAGCAGATTTAGTGATAAATGTCCCAAAAATGAAGACACATTCCCTCGCCTTATTCACTGGGGCTGTTAAAAATTTATTTGGCTGTGTTTCTGGCTTGGGGCAGAGAATGAAACTGCACAGAGAAAATACAGATATTCGCAAATTTTATGGGAAGTTATTCGATATACATGAAATAATAAAACCTAAATTGAATATTATGGATGCCATTATCGGCATGGAAGGAAATGGACCGGGAGATGGAACGCCTAAGAAAACAGGATATCTACTTCTAAGCAAAGATGCTGTTGCTTTAGATTTAATTGCTATGGATATTTCAGGCCTTATGAGCAAAGAATTTGTTCATGAAACCAAAAAAAGAAAATTATTTTCTGAGCCGGAAGTTATTGGGAGCTATAATAAAGTTAATTATGTAAAACCCAAAAATATATCCTATGTGATAAACCTGCCGATAATAAAAGAAATTGTAAAGTATTCTCTTGGAAAACCGGTTGTTTTAGTTGATACTAAAAAATGCATAAAATGTTTCAGGTGCAAAGCTATATGCCCTGTATCTGCCATTACAATTGTTAATGGATATCCTTCAATAGACAAGAAGAAATGCATACGCTGCTTCTGCTGTCATGAGGTCTGCCCAGCTTCGGCTATTTGGATCAAAAATCCTTTTATTTTTAGGTTTGTTTCTAATTTGAAGAAATTGTTGTTTAAACGAAAATTGTTGTTTAAACGATAGAGCGTTTAATGCTTGGATTCTTACGTTCTAAATATGGATTAATGGTGGTTTAAGGCTTGTTGTAGCCACTCTTTAGAGACAACAAACCGAAAAGTATATAAATAGGCTCGGCTTAATGATAGTAAATTCATGGTTATAAGGAGGAAACTTAAAATGCCAGACGAAAAATTAGGATTATACGATCAGTGGAAGGATAACAAAGGCGTTGCCAGCGAAAAGATGACTGAGCTAGAAAACCAGTATGATTTTTTGAGAGCAGATAGTTATATCAAATTGTTAACGAAATTGAAGGAAGGCGTGGATGGAAAAGCGATAATAAAGAAAGCCGACTTTGGAAAATTGCTTGATGATATGATAGACGATATATACAGCAAGTTAGGAACTACTGGTGATGATGATAGCAATTATCTATTTAAAGAAATAGTATATGAACTTTCACAGGTAGATGCAATCAAAGAAAAGATTGCTAGTGGTGCTAAACTAGAAGATGTTATAAAGGCTGTAACTCAAGGTGTTGGGGCCATTGAGCAGTTTACACAGTCTAAATTGTTTGTAAAATACCAATTAACTAGCATTAAAGACGAAAAAGATCAAGAGAAAGCACTCGCAGAGGGTAAAAAATACTATAAAGAATGGGCCAAAGAATTAAAAATAGAAGATGAAGACATTGAAAAGGTACTTAGGGATGCGTTTGATGTAAAGAAACTTGCCCAAAAGTATTTCGCCTTATGGCTAAAGAAAGAGAAAAAAGAATAAGGATTAACCCTTGTTTTTTTAATTTTTTATTTAATTATATTGCTTGTTGCAGGAATTTCGGAGGTATGTGGGGATTATCCCTCTTTGAGTGAGTGTGTAGACTTTTTAAATAATCAAAAGATTAATGGTATATTGCTTGGAGGAAATTTTACAAGCCAAATTGAACTATCAAAAAGCCAAATAATAATAAATGAGACTAAAAAAAGATTAGTTGATTTAATTTTTGATTATTTCTCTGAAGAAAATAAGAATTTAATAAGTGTCTTCAATCAACTTGTCATTTATCAAAGAAAATATTTATTAGGATTTTTCTGTGAAAATCTTGAAAGTTATTTTGAATTAGTAAGTAACGAACCCATATTAAAAGAAAGATATAGCCAATTTTTTCCACAATTAAAGGGGCAAGATCCATTAAAATTCAAACAGAATTTGATTCAAATAATTAACGACGAATTACCAGAACGCATCGAAGCAACGATTGCAAAAGATTTGGAAATAATCAGTAAAAGCAAAAGAAATATGCTGATCAAACTTATGATTTCGAATCCGGATTTTTCACCTTGTGGGCAACATTTGTTGCTGAAATTTGCAAATTACTTAGGAATAAAAGGCGATAAAAAAATGACGGATTGTGCCCAGGCATATTGTGATAGTCTGATTGAATACAAAAGTACTTTTCTTCCAGGGTATATTAATCTAGCAGGGATAGTTAATAAATCAATACATAATGTTTTAATCTTGCCTGGAAGAAATGATATTGATTTTTCTTATTTTTATCAAGGCATATCAGAAGAATATAATCAGATACAGAGATTGATCAAAATTAATGGAATTGATAGAATAACTAAAACATGGAATGGACTGATAATCTTGGGGTGGAGTGGAACGGATTTATCTGAATTGCCTCAAGAATATAGACCAAGAGGAGGCAGAAGAAATGTGGATGGAACAAAGATGCAATCCTTAACTGAAATAACTTATTGGTCGGAACCAGATCTACTCTTTATTAATCATCCCCCATTTGGATTTTCAAAAAAAGAATTGACCGGGAATAAAGAAATTAATCAGTCAATCAAGATCTATAGAAATAAGTTTAGGAATGTAAAGGTAATATTATGTGCAGGTGATCTTTCAGAGAAGAGATTTACTTATTTTGATCCAGAAAAAAATTTTGAAACAAATAAGAGAGATTTATCTGATATGATTTCTTTGGACATTAGATTTTTGAATGAAAAGAAAAAAGGAGGTATATTCTTGAATGAGACTTGTTATATAGTTAATCCAGGTCGATTTGGCAAATCTGCAAATTCATTAGTGCAAGGACCTAATTTAAATGGGACCCATAACGCTGCAGTCATGATTAATCCAGACTTTCATAATTATATAATTATAGACTATGATACTTATAAATGCGAATTAAGAACAATTTTGTTTGTTAAGCATATTTCGAAGGAAGAAGCCTATATTGTTGAAAAGCAGGATATATTTAATAACAGAATAATCTCGCATAAAATTGGAGAACTAACTAAGAATATTTCCACTTACCTTTAGTCCCTGTGATAAATTCGCAATTCAATCAAGAGAGAGGGAAATATTAAAAATTAAAATCCCTATTTATATATTGTAACTTTCTTCTCTAAAAATTTTCTCATATCCCTCACAACAAAATCAGCCATTTTTATATATTGGTCATATTCTTTGCCAGTTATGAATTTCACTTCTCTATGCGTAATCTTCTTGAATATATTATATAAGTTATTCATATATTCTGCAGTCTTTTGCTCAACAAGCTTTCTTTTTACCAGCTCGTGATTTACCATATTTGCAACATGCTCTGGTGAAGGCGGAATTTCGCCAATCTTCATTAATGCTGCATGACATGAGTCTATTGCCGCAAGATACAAATCTACGACTGCTGAAAGCAAATGCTGTCTCGATCTTATCATACTTGCAGGGGCCATAGAATAGTAGGTATAAATTGCCTCTGTGGTCGGTCTGATTCTGCCTAAGTCTAAAAGACGCTGCAATGGATCAAAAAATCCTGTATCAATCAATGCAATACCATATCTCAAAACATTTATCGCGACAGCATCTCCAGACCTAACATACTCCCAAAATGAAGTAAGCTTCATAGACTGTATGTGTAGTCTGTTTGGGTCAACATCGCGGAGAATTTTTGCATCTATTATACGATACGTTTCAACTATTTCTGGAGTGAGAATAACTGAGACGTCATCAAGCACCACTAAAATATCTATATCATGTGCTTTTTCTTTCCTGGCTACTGAACCAAAAAGTATTATCGCTTTTACAAAATCACCAAACTCTTTGTAAAGCCTATTAGCATATTCGCGAGCTGTGCGCAAATCTTCCTGGGGATATTCAATTCTTGGTCTATCCCTCCTTTGAATCTTGAATTTCATTTTTACACCTCTTTATTCTAATGGAGTTTCTGAGTAAGCGCCCCATTCTTTTGAAATTGGGGTGAGACCCGCTCCGCCTGTAACATAAGGACCGACTGCATGTGGCGTTGAATACATTGGACCAAATGTACTCATTGGAACATCCGTCCATGATCTTGGAGCCACGGCTCCGACACGGTAAGTCATCGATGCACCTAATCTAGACCATGCATGGGTCATAGCCTCATGATAACGACCTTGATCTTGAGCACCACCTTCAACAATAAATGGCTCTTTCATTCCTGCTTTTTTCATAGTGTCGATGAAATGGCCTATTGGTGCATTACCCTCACCTAATGTAAGATGTTCATCATAATAACCAAAGTTATCAGATAAATGACCGTGACCGATTATACCTGATTTGGCTAAATCTTCTACTTTACCTTTTAACCATTTATCGAATTCTTTATCCGACCCTTTAAAATACTTTCTCCAAGTATTGGCATGAGCAATATCAAACGTTGCCTTGATGTGTTCATTGGCAATTTTTTCAGCTTCTTTTTTATCGCCGGTAATTTTTTTCTCAATTAACTGTTCAGCCATAGCTTTTCTTGATTTTTGGACTAGTTCCTTTAATTCATCAGGATGAGCACCATAACCATTCTCGGGAAAAATATTTTCTGGTGCAATATATAATGGTCTCTCAAGTTTTTTTTCTTTTTCTTTCTGGTAAGCATAAACTCCCAAACGGGCAATATTTGCAACTGATCTTTTCAACCCATAATCTTCAAGTGCTATGGCATTCTCTCTTTGAATAGCCATCTCCTTTGCCTGCTCTGCTTGGCCAACTGCACCTTCACGGTAATATTCTGTTTGTCTTGATGACTGAAGGGCCTTTTCTCTTGCAAATTCAGCAGGAGATTTTCCTTCAGTTGGTGAATAACCATGACGTCTGAAGTCTTCGTGAATTTGTGCCCCTTCTTTCCAAAGTTCTTTTACATCTTCCCGACTCGCATTATCTTTTTCAAACTTTTCTGCTCTCCTCGCTATTTCTTCCCATTTTTTTCTTGATTCTAGAGCCTCCTTATAAGCCTCTCCAAATTTTGCAGATTCAGACCAAAGATATTTTTCTCGACCCTCAACTTTCGAGCGATATATCATAAGCTCAGGAGTAAGCTGATTTTTCTTGTGGTCTGGATCTTCGTTCCATTCTTTAGCTAGTTCATTAAAATCATCGTATTTCTTAATCCTTACGTCTATTGCCCCCGTTTTTGGATTTGTAAGTGGAACGCGGTCGGCAAGCTTGAAAACTTTATTACCATCAAAATCAATATAATCATTCTTCTTTACCCTATTGCCCTGGGCATCAGTGTAGTCTTTCTCGCTTCTTTTAAATTCAGGAACAATAAATTCTTGGTCTTTCTTTATTCCTTGAACGAGTTCACCCGTTTTACTATTAACAAGATAAATCGGATGACTTTTCTCTTCATCTTTATATCTTTCAAACTCAGGATATTTTTTTGGAACAGCAACAGGAAATTCAGCAGTATGAATAACAACAGCACCACCTCCGGCAGTGTCAGCGGCAAAATCAACTGCTCTTCGAACTTCTATCATATTACGTTCTGCAGCTTCATCAGAAAAACCTCTTTCTCCCAAACCAGCAAAACCGGCAGCGTTAGCAGAAGCGTGAGTTGAAAGCTGAACCTTGTTGATTTTTGCCAATTCTTTTATAGCTTCTCTTTTCGCTCTACCGATGGTCTCAGGATTATAACCTGTAGGCTGGTAAACGGAACCTTTGCCAGAACCCATAAAACCTAATTCAACTGCCTGAGCGCCAACATTAATGTTAGTCTTGAGCTGCTCAAGAGGATCTCCTGCACCGACAGAAATGCCTAACTCTTTAGCACTTAGTGGTTCTTTAGTTTTAATAAAATAATTATCCATGCTGTTCCAATAATCATTATCGAAGCTGACCATTTTACATAGTCACCATCCTATTCGCTTTCTTAAAGATGTAACCTAATGCATATGCGGAACCACTTGCTGCTTTTCCAGCCTTGCTTTTCTCTGATTTTGCATCAATTGGCTTCAATTGATGTGCCTTATTCTCTTTGCCTAATTGCCTTAGTTCTTTTAATCCGAATGTGCTACCTAATGAGGTAAAGAATCCTGTAAAGAAACTTGCAGATTCCTTTTTATCTTCTTTTTCTTTTTTACCGCCAATCATATCTGCCTGCTTCAAATATTCTTTCAAATCATCTTCAATAGCAGTAAAACCTTCCTGAAGAGATTTCAAAACTTCAAAGTCTTCCTCATCTTTCTTTTTGAAATATTCATCAATATCTTTTTGAGTAACAACATAAGGGGCAATTACCACATCTGTACGGCCCATATGCATTGGACCTTTCTGGTATTCTGACTGGAAAGCCATTTGCGGCAGAACAACATATTTCATAGTCACACGAACAGCAGGATAATATGTGTGAAATGATTTTGAATTAAAAGCCAATAATTCTAATTCAATTTTTGCAGATTCAAAAGAACGGACAATATCCGGATCATTTAAATCACCTTTTAGATTTAATGCCCTAATATTTGTAATATAAGGGCGAATCCAATTGATATACATCTTCATTGTGTAATAATGAGTCTTAAGATTGCTCAAAGAGAAACGCTTTCTCTGCCTCAATTCTTTTTTTGTTGTATCACGCCATACAGCAAATTGCTTTAATTTTGTGGCAACAAGGCTTTTGACTTTTTGATTTGTATCAATCGCTTTTACTTTTGAAGCGACATCTTCAGAACTTTTTACATCTGTATTAAAAAAATGATCTGCCAATGTAACATAACCTGGACCGCCGACTGCTGATAGACCTAAGACAGAACCGGGATTTTGAGTACCACCCTCAACTAAATTTGTCCAAACTGTTTTCAATGCCAATTGAGATTCGTGAATGCCTTTCTCATCTTCTTCATAAAGAGTTAATCTTTCGTCTAAAATCCTTAACTCGTGAATCATCTTGAACAAAGACTGATTCATCTGTGCTAATGCTCCGAGCCACTTCCCTACTTCTCCCTGCTGAATAGACCTCCTTTGTTCTATATTACCAAAAAAGGATGATGAAGCAGCTGCATCAAAGACATCTCTAAGCTTAAGAACCTGCTCAAAGCCTAAACCAAAAGGGCCTGGCTGCTGCAAGAAACGGAGAATCCAATAATAATGCTTTTCGACCCCAGCTTGCATGCTTTCTATGACAAACTTGAAAGTTTTGCCACAGGCTGCATTGTCGACTAAAGGATTCCCACCCATTTTTTCCCTATCCAAAGTGATAATTTTTGTCATTTATAAGCTTTTACCTCTCTGCGACATTTATGTAATAGTTACGGGTATAGAAGATTTCTTAAGATAAATATATTCTGTAAAATATATGACAAAAAAATCATAGTTAATTTTATTAAGTTTGATTTGTGATAAAATATTAAATGAAAAAATTGTGGTTAGTTGCTTTGATTGTTTTTATTTTTGATCAACTTAGTAAAATATTTTTCACGGGGAAAGAATTTTTTATTTTTAAGTATGCTGAGAATTATGGCGCTGCATTTTCTCTTTTTAATGGAGGTCGATGGTTCTTTATTTTTGTTGCTATTGCTTTAATATTCTTTATCTGGCATTATAGAAAGAAAATAAATAAAAACTTACAAATTCCCTTGGGACTACTTGTTGGAGGCGCATTAGGAAACACTTATGATAGATTATTTTTCGGCTTCGTAAGGGACTTTATTGATTTGGGATTTTGGCCTGTGTTTAACATCGCAGATATTGCAAACTGCATTGCTGTTGTTCTAATCATATATTATACGTGGAAAGAATAAATTGTACTTCTAGAAATTAAACATTTATATTTTAGAAACATTTAAATAGATGTATTATCTAAATGTATCGTATGGGGACGATAACAATAAACGTCGAAGATAATGTAGAGGCTGATTTTAGAAAGATGGTAGAATCAGAGTACGGCACTGGAAAAGGAATTCTTGGAAAAGCCGTTGCGGAAGCATTGAAAAAATGGATCGAAGAAAAAGAACAGAAAGAAATTAAGGAAAAACTCATTAAACTGATGGACAGCGGGTTCAAATCAGGCATTAAGATGTACAAAGAAAGGGGAGAACTATATGAAAGAAGATGCAGCCATAATTGATTCTAACATACTTGTATATGCTTATGATGAAACTGAAAAAAATAAACATTTGGCTGCAAAAGCACTGATTTATGATATTATCAAAAAAGATAAACATTTTGTATTATCTGTGCAGAATATTTCTGAATTTTTTTTCATAATCACGGAAAAATTAAAAATGGATAAAGAAGTTGCGGAATATCTCGTGAAAAATTATGCCAAGTTGGAATCTGGAAAAATATTAGGAATAAATCCAAACTCGGTAATTAGGGCAATGGATATTTCGAGAGAATATAATATACACTATTGGGATGCATTGATAGCTGCAGTAATGGAAGAAAATGGCATAAAAAGGATATATACCGAAAATGTTAAAGACTTTTCTAAAGTCCCGTGGATTGAAGTGATAAACCCATTAATTCAAAATTCCTGATAAATCTTATGCGGGCCTATCTCCAAGAAATAGATTTTGTCATCAATAACTTCATAGATTATTCTAAAATTATGATTTATTCTTGCACTAAATAATTTGCGTTCTGCATGCAACCTTTCGTGCTGGTGCGGATGCTCTGGCTCGTTAAGGATTTCATTGATAACTTTATTTACATGCTCCTTTAATCCAGGATATTTCTTCAAATGCTTCAAGAAACGAGAGCTGAATTCCTGGCTATGAATATTGAACCACATAGAGGGCAATAAAGAAAATGAAGTTAAAAAATGTTTCTAAAATACGTTAATTTTATAAATAAAAAGTAAGTTTAAGGTAGTTATGAGCCTGTAGCCTAGACTGGATAGGGCACCAGCCTTCTAAGCTGGGGACCGAGGGTTCAAATCCCTCCAGGCTCATATTATTTCAAAGGAATCTGTTCTATAATTAATAAGGCCTGCTGATCCTTTTCGTTAGGATAAGGATAAACCTGTTCATTCGTTATTTTAATACCAGTGAACTCTTTTGAAGTCCCTTCAGGAATGGTGTAAGACCTTCGATAAATATCCTGCATATCTATATTAATTATAACGGTGGATGGTTTTCCTAAATTTCCTGCAATAATATCATAAACTGAGACAGTAACATTTTCGAATCTGATAAAATCATCTACTTTCATCAAATATTCATTTGTTTTGAAGGTATATTCTGTAACGTTAATTGCAACAAAATCTCTTTCCTTATGAACATTGTCATAAACTTGAGTTACAAAAAAGAAAAACTTATTATCAATTGGGTATCCTGTTCCTGTAGTGAATAGAGTAAACTTCTTATCCCCTAATAAAAATTTTGCTTGGCCGTCATTGGTATGCTCAAGCAAGGTTAATTTATTTTCTCCAAATTGCAAGGAATCTCCTATCCTAAATTTCATATAGGCTTCGGGCTTTACTGTAAATATTGCAGAATCATTTAATGTCTGATTTTCTTCTGAAAGATCTACTCTTTCTGAAGTATTCAACGGGAAAATTTCTTCTTTTTCATAGCACCCTGCTGTAAACAAAATCCCTACCATAAGTAAAAATATCATTGTCCTTTTCATTTTTGCTGTCTTAAAGACCTTGTTTTGTTTATAAAATTTTCTATGCTTCTGAACCACATTTCAAACTTATTGGATTTTGCCAAAAAGGTTATGGAAAGGCTTAAATATTAGATTTAAGTTATTCTTGAATTAATGCTGGTATGCCCAAGCGGTTAAGGGGATCGGCTGCAACCCGATTATTCCCAGGTTCGAATCCTGGTACCAGCTTTTCTTAAAACTAATGGGCAAATGCAAAAAAACACAAAATATTTATAAAATAACTACCCTCAATGTTACTCATGTTAGGTAATTTAGGAGATTCACTTAAAAGTACCCTTAAAAAGATTGCGGGAAGCATTTTCATAGATGAAAAACTGATAGATGAGATTGTAAGAGAAATACAAAGGGCCCTGTTGCAGGCAGATGTAAATGTTAAATTGGTTTTTGAATTATCTAAAAATATTAAGAAAAGAGCGTTAGATGAAAAGGCTCCGAAAAATCTTGACCAGCGAGAATATATTATCAATGTTGTTTATGAAGAATTAGTAAAATTCTTAGGCGAAAATAGAAAAGAAATTAAAATAGAAAAGAAAAAACCTTTTAAGATAATGCTTCTTGGATTGTTTGGTTCGGGAAAAACCACAACATCGGCAAAATTAGCAAAATACTATTCCAAAAGAGGATATAAGGTAGGGATTTTAGGATTAGATGTCTGGAGAGCAGCAGCATTAAAACAATTGAAACAATTGGGTGAAAAAATAAACATAAATGTTTATGGAAATGAGAAGGAGAAAAATCCTATTAAAATCTACAAAGAATTTGAAAAAGAATACAAAGATTATGATTTACTAATAATAGATACTGCGGGAAGAGATGCCTTGAATGATGAATTAATCAAAGAGATAGATTCTATAAATAAAATGGTAAATCCAGATGAAGTTCTACTTGTAATTTCAGCAGATATAGGCCAAGCTGCACAATCACAGGCACAAAAATTTCATGAAACTTGCAAGGTCACAGGATTCATAGGTATGGGAGAGAAAATAGATGATTTAGAAGAATTCAATCCTAAAGGTTTTGTCGGAAGAATGCTAGGCATGGGAGATTTGGAAGCTTTGCTAGAAAAAGCAAAAGAAGCAATAAATGAAGAAGATGCTAAGGATATGGGCAAGAAAATGCTCAAAGGAGATTTCAATTTCTTAGACTTATATGATCAACTGCAGATGATGAATAAGATGGGGCCATTGGATAAAATATTTGATATGATCCCAGGATTAGGGGGGGTTAAACTGCCTAAAGAAGCATTACAGGTCCAAGGCGATAAATTAAAGGCATGGAAATATCTCTTCCAGTCCATGACTAAAGAAGAGCTTGAAGATCCTGAAATCTTGACAGGAGATAGAATCAATAGAATCGCAAAAGGCGCAGGAAGAAATGCTTCTGATATCAGGGAATTATTAAAGCAATATAGAATGAGCAAAAAAATGATGAAAACTATGGGCTCTGGAAATCCAGAAAAATTAATGAAAAAATTTAAAGGCAAAATGCCTATGAAGTTTTAATCGAAAATTCCAATAATCTTTGCGGTCAATGAATTGTCGTAAGGTTTTATTTCACCTAAGGCAGTTATTGTTGCAGTATTTGAATCGACCTCAAGTCCTGTCCACTCAAAAATTAGAGTAAACTTTGATGCAGCTGGATTAGTGCAACTAATTGGCACTGATGCCATGCCACCAAATTCTAGTGCTAAATTTCCTTCCCAATTGCACCCCGAGAGATCATCAAAGATTATTTTCTTTAATCTATGCAAACCAGGATGGTTTTTTGTCGTTACCAAATTTAGGTATAGATTGCCATTGACTTGCTGGGCACTTATACATTCAAAGTATGGAACCACTGAAAAGAATTTGCAACTGAACTTAGCTTCAGGAACAACCTTTTGGACCATTGGTGTTGCGATTACCTCTGTTTTTTCATCACACCATCCATCATTGTTTATATCATTGCAACAGATATCATCAATAAGTACCATACTAGGAGGGCATATTTTCACGGCCACATCCTCTTTAGCACAGCCCATAGCTATAATGCTAATAATCATCAAAAGTATAATCAAACGCTTCATTATATCACCTCTGATGGCTATAAAAACATCAATATTTAAATAGTTTTTCTTAAATTTTGCATTATAGCATGAAAAAGATTGCACAAGGCGCTGAAGCAGTATTATATCTAAGGGATAACATCATCGTCAAACATAGAGTAAAAAAGGGATATAGGCATGAAGAATTAGACCTAAAGATAAGAAAAAGATGTACAAAAACCGAAGCAAAGATTCTTGAAAAGGCTTTTAAATTAATTCCTGTACCAAAACTGCATAAAACTAACGATAGAGAAATGATTATAGAAATGGAGTTTATAGAAGGGGAAAAATTAAGAGATATTTTAGATAATCATAAACAAAGAAAAGAGCTCTGCAGGCAAATCGGAGAAAATATTGCTAAACTGCATAAAGCAGAAATAATACATGGAGATTTAACTACTTCTAATATGATTTTAAAAGAGGTGCTGTATTTTATAGATTTTGGACTAAGTTTTTTTTCAACAAAAATTGAAGATAAGGCCGTCGATTTACATTTATTGAGGCAGGCCTTGGAAAGCAAGCATCATAAGCATGCCGCAGAATCTTTTAAAGAAGTTATGAAAGGATATAAGGCAGAAAATCCAGAGCATTTAGAAATTATTCACCGACTTGAACTTGTTGAGAAACGTGGAAGATATAAATCAAAAAAATGATTTTATACTTATTAAAATTATAATAATTAATAACAAGAAAAAAATATGCTCTAAAATTCCGCCTGTTCTTATAAAACCTTTTACATGAAAACTTAATGGATGGAACGGCCTTACTCCTTCGTGAGTTAATGAATCAGCCAAGATATGGGAAGTGTAACCTATAAGGAGGGCAAAACCCGTTACAAGGTATCCTTGAGAGAAAAGGAATATGCACGCTAATATGGGTATGAACATAGAATGCATAATGCCACGATGACCAAATAATAGATTTAATATGAAAGACAGAGGTTTTACCTTGCTACCAATTGTTGAATTAAATGTATCAATATCGGGAAATATTGCAAAAAATGAGGTCATAAAAATGAAATATAATGGATGTGAGATGCTCAAGAACTTGAATAGCGCGACTGAAACGATAATTCCTATTAACAGATGGGTTCTTGCAAGCATATCATTAATATACTTTGTTTTTATATTTAAGACTTACTGAAAGTTTAAATAATTGTTATTGCTTATAGACTATATGCCTAAAGACTATTTCACAAAGAAATCCGAGGAAGAGGATACAAGGGCGAGATCCTATTATAAATTACAACAGATTGATAAAGTTAGCCAGATGATTCGACTGGGTTCATATGTATTAGATTTAGGAAGCTTTCCTGGGGGATGGATGCAATACTGCTTGGAGAAGATTGGTTCAAAAGGGTTTGTTTTTGGGGTTGATGTTGATGAAATAGAACCATTTGATGAATATAAGAATTATAAATTTTTTTACGGGGATGTATTCTCTGAAGAAGCATGGAAAGAAATTGCTGAATATCAATTTGATGTAGTATTCAGCGATATGGCTCCAAAATTTTCTGGAATAAAAGATATAGATTATTTAAGAACTTATGAACTTTGCAAGAGGGCATTTTATTTAGCTAAGAAAGTTTTGAAACCTCGCGGGTTTTTTTTGTGCAAGATGTTTCGCGGAGAAGAATTTGAGAAGCTTAAGAAAGAATTGGAGAAAAGTTTTATCAAAGTTAAGATGATAAAGCCTGATGCTTCAAAAGCCACAAGCAAGGAAGCTTATTTATTAGGAATAGGGTTCAGGGGCTGAAATCAACTCTAATCCTGAATTTTCTTGGTGCGAACTGGCCGCATTTCCGAATTTTCAGAATTTTTGCATTATTGTCCAGATTTTTTATTGCCCTAACATAACTCTCTGCTAACTGCAGGTCATCTGAAAAACCATAGAGGTGAATAATTCCATTAGGTTTTATATATTCCAATGCTAAATCTAAGAATAACTCTGCTGATCTTGGGAGGGGCATAAGGATTCTATCAAAGTTCATTTTTAATTTAGGCAGGACCTTTCTAACATCCCCCTGATAAACTTTTATATTTTTTAATTTGTTTAATTTAATATTTTCCTCTGCAAATTTATGCGCTTCGGGATTGATTTCAATGCCGATAATTTCTTTGGCTTTTGAATATTTTGAAATCACCAAAGGATATGGCGCAACTCCGGAAAACATAACTAACACTTGTTCCGGTTTTTTTATCTGTGATGCGACATCAATTCTGTCTGTGCTCAGTCTTGGAGAAAAATAACAGGTTTCAACATTCAGTTTCATTCTTAAGCCATTTTCAATATGAGTTGTAATCTTTCTTTTTTCGCCGGACAGTATTTTTAAATCCTGCGTCCTGAAAACGCCGTGATGGATGCCCACTTTATCAGCAACGACTTTAATGCCTTTCAATATTTTTATATAGGTCTCAGCAATAAATTTTGATTTTTTAGAAAGTTCTTCAGGAAGATCTAAAATCATTATATCTCCTATTAGGTCATATGAAGTAGGCAATAGAGAATATTCTTTCTTTGTTAGCCCCTTTAAGAACAATGAATCTGAAGAAACTATTTTATTGAATCTTTTTTCCACCTGTGTAAAACCTGGGACTCTGCCATTAATCGCAAAATAGATATATTTTGAATCTTTTATTGGTGGACAGACCCTACATAATAGACCTTGCTTAATCAGCAGAGATTTGACTTTTTCCGCCTCTTTCAATGGAACTTTAATGGCTTTCATAAAGTGCTGAAAAGCTAGAAAAGTTTAAATATTTACCTAATTTAACAAGTGATATGATAAAGAGAGCGTCTATGTTTTTTTTAGGTTTCCTATCTGTAGCAGCTATAACCTCTGCTTTTGAATTTCCCAGTTTGGAGAGTGGATTTGTTGATGCAATAAATTTCATTTTTGGCGCTGAAACGTCCGTGGCATTATTAAAATTCGGACTTTTTTTAGTTTTCCTTGCTTTGATGGGGCATGTAACCTTGAGATATGTCTTCCCTGACAATACATCTGTGGCGATTATTGTATCCCTGATTTTAGCATTCTTCAGCGTAAGGTTTTTTCCACAAAACTATCTGGATGCAGTTAAAGAATGGTGGTCAATATTAATAGTGGGAATTATGGTTTTAGCGATGTTGATTTTACCCTTTACGATTGCAGAATGGATAAGCCCTGGAAACAAAAGAATGCGTTGGGTTTTTTATGTTTTGATAATTGGACTTATAATCTATGGTGGAAATTATGCCTATACAAATGATATGATAGCCACCCCCTATTTAGAAGATGCAGTGCAATTTATTGGTGAAAATCTTATATTCGTAATCGGCGGAGCAGTTCTTGCATTTCTGGGAATAAAATGGATTATGTCTCCTACAAGCGAAAAAACGGCAGTTCAACTTGATAGAGAAAAGGAGAATAGGCAAATTGCACAAAACGATAAAAGACTAAAAACGGA
This sequence comes from Candidatus Woesearchaeota archaeon, assembly GCA_018303545.1. GTDB lineage: Archaea > Nanobdellota > Nanobdellia > SCGC-AAA011-G17 > JAGVXY01 > JAGVXY01. The sequence goes on from JAGVXY010000023.1 coordinate 22,814, forward strand.
ATTAGCTGCAGCAGATAAAAGACAAAGAATGGGATTAATGCACGATACTTGGAAGGGTCTCGTTGGATGGGCATTCGGAAGAAAAAAATAATTAAAACCACTTCTTAAGATTCAATTGTTCCTTACCGCGTTTTGTAATTTTACTTAAAGTGCTTTCGACACGCTCCTGAGAAAAATCATGCTTACCCACTAAAATAGACTTTACCTTTTCTTGGTCAACATCTTTCCATTCTAGAGAATAATTGTCAGTTACTGGCATTTTCTTGATTACATCAAAAATTTCTTTCCAATCAAAACCAATTTCTCCTAATTCTTTGAAAATAACATCAAAAGATTTTCCGTCCTGAACTAATTTTAATGCTTTCTTTGGTCCAAGACCTTTTACACCACCGACATTAAAATCTGTACCAATAAGAATGGCAATGACAATTAATTGATCTAAATCTATCCCTAAATTATCTAAAACCTTGTTTAATTCTAAAATTTCCGGATGAACTCTTGTGTAAGTTGAACCTGAAAGTTTTTTCTGTGACAAGGTTAAGTTTCTCAAAACCTTCGGAGCACCATGAATTAAGACATCAGCATCTTGGGTGGCTACTGCCCAAACATCTTTCTTGCGGCACATATATGCCGCTTGAGCTTCAGCTTCAGATGGTGCTTGAATCACAGGGAGACCTAATGCTTTAATTAATTCTTTAGCCTCTTCAACCATCTCATGGGTTAAAAAAGATAATTGACGAGAATAGCGATGCATCATCTCTTCATCTTCTTTCTCTCTAGCTTCTTCATATTTTTCTGAAGCGATATTTTTTCTTTCTCTTCTCCTTTCTCTCTCTTTATTTTTCAGTTCTGGGGCCTTGCCATCAAAGACGAAACAAAGCTTCAATCCTTTATCCATAAGATTTGTAACTCGGGAGAATATCCCTACTAAATGTGAGGTCACATTGCCATTAGAATCTGTTAATGGGGTACCATCTTTCTGCATGATCGAACTCAAAAATTGATAAATCATCAATGAAGCATCAACGGCTATCTTCTTGTCTCTTAATTCGTCCCATGAAATCTCTTCGGGCTGCAATAAATCCTTAAACTTAACTCCCATGACTTAAGGTAAAACTCCTTTTGTTTAAAAATTTGTTGGAAAAGTTTACATTTACCTGGATTTAATTTGTAGTTTATTTATTAGGCAATTTCCTTTTTTAAAGTTGTTGAGCTCTGCCACTCTGTAATACAAATCAAGTTTCTGCAGAAAGAGCATATTTGTGTTATGAGGGAATTCTTTTAATGAATGGTCTTTCATGCCCTGCATAGAACCAAACTCAATCTCGAGCTCACGAACGCAGGCATTTAAATAAAGTTGCTTTGGTGCGATGACAAAATAATACACTTCTTCCAATCGTTTTAATGTTGCATCCTTATAATTGAACCGTGCTTCAGAATTACCCTTTATTTGATTGTACGATTTCAACCATAAAATAATGTTAGATTTTAGTTGCGCACTATGTCTTTTATGCCTTTGAGAAAACTCCCCTGGGCTGGTTTCAAACAAAGATATTAAACTGTCTGGAGGAAACGGATATTGAACTTCATTTTTATAAAGACACCATTTTATAGAATGCGAGAAATATTCGTTATAGACTGCCGATTCAAATTTCATAAAATCTATTCCTATCGGCAAAGATAACTGAATCATATTAGACAATTTATTCATTTAACATACCTGAAAATATTTTCATTAAGTCTCTCAAGCGAATCAATAATAATCTCTCTTGGTGGAATGATAAATCCTACAGTTAAGGAACTTGGATTGTGAGAAGACATCTTAGCTAAAATAGACAATGTAGTGCAGCCTATATTATCATCAATAACTAAAACATTAATATTCCTAATATTAAGGGGGAAAATTTGACCTAATTCGTTCTTAAAAATAGGTTCTGGTGAGGCACCAAATAAGTTATGAAGCCCACTGTATCTTTGCCCTACTCGAATAGGATTTCTTTCATTAAATAAATATATTATCCTGTCTTGATTAAGATGAATGTCCTTAAATCCATAAATAAACCTAAGATAATCCTCTGCAATAGGCATGTAGTCCTCATTTGTAATAACTTGTAGAATCCGCTCAGGTTTGTCCTTGATGTCCTTATAAGGAACATCCCCTGGAAATTCAATAATCCCTGTCATTTCGAGAAAAGGCAGATTAGTTTTATTTATAAATCTTTTGCTATTTTAACGTGATTAATCTAGAATAGCTTCAATTACAATAATTATTATAAATCAAAATCCGAAATAAGCTAAGAGGTGATAAAGCAAATTTCTTTTGATCATGGGTGGTACTATTTCTACAGGATGCACAGCCCGAAGACCGAAAAATTATGTGAGAAATGCTATGGCTCTTTGAATAAATATTTGAATGATGTTTTCGAGAACTGCCCAAATGATTATTTTCACTCTGGACCGAGAGGATCGAGACTGAAATTCAAACTGAATAACTTGAATTTAGTAGAAACTAAAAATCACGAACTTTCTAAATTGACCACTTTGGGATTAGAAGAAAATCAAAACAGATATAAATCTGCGCATAGCCGGGTGCAGGTATTCATGCTAGAAAATGACAGCAATACTCTGGCAGTTGAAGTGCCATTATGGTTTGAACCTGGGGAGATGGAAACTTTTAATGAACTATTTGGAAATGAAGGCCCATTGACCGGCCACATTGATGTTTTAAGGATTGAAGACGGCTTGGTTTGGATATGGGACTACAAACCAAATGCTTCTTTGGAAAAATTTGCTGCAACACAGGTCTTTTTTTATGCATTAATGTTATCAAAAAGGACCGGGATTCCCCTAGATAAATTTAGGTGCGGCTATTTTGACAGCGCTAATGCATATATGTTCAAGCCAACAAAAGAAATGCTTAACCGAGATTCTTTGAAAAAATTTATTTGATTTGTTTGGGACAATAAATTGGAGAAAACTTATATATCTCTAAACTACTATTAATTTTAATGAATCTTGAAGGGGAATCATTAATTCAAGAATATTTTTTAAAAGAGGGCTGTTTAAATTCCCTTAAGGAGATTTGTAGTAAACTGGATGTTATCAAAGGCAAGAAATCAAATTACCTTGTGTATAAAATAACCGAGTTCCAAAAAATATTTAATAAAGTTTCCGCTGATGTCTCAGATTTTTTAGGGTTTGATTATATTAGACCAAAGAAATTAATTGAAGATGAGAATGAGTTTTATTTCGACAAAGATTTGACAATAGGTCATCTTTCAATATGCAACGAATCCTATTGTCGATGCAGTTTTATACATGAATATTCCCATCTTCTGCTTGAAGCAAATTATGGCGCAATTTATGGAAGAAAAGATTATAATATTTTTGTAGAAGGACATGCAACGTGGCTGGAATTTTCGATGGCACAAAGATATAATTCTAAAGAGATGTTATATTATGCAGTAAATGCGCTGAAGATAGATATGAAGAGGGGAATTAATTTATTGAGCAAACGATCGGATATAACAAAGATTAATGAGGATTTGGGATATTATTCTCTGGGCATATGTATATTTGGCTTGCTACTCAATTTGAGAGGAGATGAAGTTTTTAAGAAGCCATTTCTGGATAATTGCTTTTGAATAGCAAAGAAAGACTATGGAGTTATAAAAAGGTTTAAATAATTATATAAACCTTAGAATAGTAATGAAAAAACAGTTCTATCTGCTGGATTTAGAAATGCAGGATAATGGAAAACAGAATTTAATAAGACTTTATGGCCGGGACAAAGAGGGCAAAAGAGTGATTTATTATGATAAATCTATGCATCCATATTTCTATATCATTCCTGAAAAAAAAGCCATTATAAATAATCTCAAAAAAAAGATTGAAGAAGATAAAGAAGTTTATGAAGTTAAAAAAGAGAATAAAAGTTATCTTGGTGAAGAAAGAGACGTTCTTAAAATAACTTGTTTATTAAATAGCGAAGCAATAAAAGTAAAAGATATTATTAAAAAGTGGAAAGGTGTCGAATATAAAGCTGAAGTAGATATACCGCTGACTAAAAAATATCTAATAGAAAAAAATATCAATGTTCTACAATTAGTTGAAGCAGAAATTGAAGAAAATGAAATAAAATCCATTATTGGAACTGGAAAATATTTAGAACCAAAAATGCTTTCTTTTGATATTGAGACGTATCTGCCTTCAAGGGGATTCCCTATGCCTTCAAGAGATCCGGCAATATGCATTGGAATATACGGCAATAAATTCAAAAAAGTAATTACATGGAAAAAATTTACAACAGACAATGATGATTATATTTTTGCAAATAGTGAAAAAGAAATGATTGAAGAATTCTTGAGGCAGGTTGAAAAATATGACCCTGATTACATTGTTGGTTATTTTTCAGATGGATTTGATTTTCCCTATCTAAGAGACAGGGCAGATAAACTTAAAGTTAAATTTGAATTGAATGGGGCAGTGATAGAGGTAGGACGAAGAGGAAATTTTCCAAAAACAAAAATTTTGGGAATTGTTCATATTGACTTAAATGCATTTGTAAGGCTAATGATGACTCCTGTTCTTGAGACAGATACTTATGATTTGGATTCTGTTGCGAGAGAATTGGTAGGTGAAGGCAAGGAAGAGATTGAAATGAAAAATCTTGGCGCTGCATGGGACCATGGAGGAAAAGCAATAGAACCTATATTAGAATACAATATGCAAGATGTCAAAATTACTTACAAATTAGCCGAGAAATTACTGCCCAATATACATGAAATTTCGAAAGTTGTCGGGCAATCACCTTTTGATGTATCGAGGCATAGCTATGGGCTACAGTCTGAATGGTTCTTGATTAAAAAAGCGCATGATTACAATGAGTTGGTGCCAAATCATCCAAGTGAAGAGAATATAAGAAAAAGGATGAAAACTACTTTTAAGGCGGCATTTGTCTTTACGCCAGAACCTGGATTGTATGAAAATATTGCCGTATTTGACTTCAAAGGGCTTTATCCCTCAATAATAGCTGCGCACAATATAAGCGCAACAACTCTTGGTGCGGATGGAAATGAAACAATCCCGGTTGAGACCATCACAGGGAAATTAGTGAAGTATCATTTAAGCAAGAAACAGGGATTCATTACAAAATCAATAATCGAATTAATTGAAGCAAGAAATAAAATCAAAAAAGAGATGAAAGGCGACAAAACATTAAAAGGAAGTCTGCTTGGTGCAAGAAATTATGCCCTGAAAACCATTGCAAATGCAATGTATGGTTACCATGCATTCTTTGGCGCAAGATGGTATTCCCTAGAAGCAGCGCAGACTATTACTGCCTATGCCCGACATTATATAACTACGGCGATGGACTTAGCGACTAAAGAAGGTTTCAAGGTGATTTATGGAGATACTGATTCGATTATGCTACACCTGAATAAACAATCCAAAAAATTAGCAGAAGACTTTCAGAAAAAAGTCAATGATAAATTACCAAGATATATGGAACTGGAGTTGGAAGATTATTATACTCGCGGGATATTTGTGATGAGAAAAGGCAAGTCAGAATTTGGAGCAAAAAAGAAATATGCTTTGATAAATGAAAGGGGGAAAATAAAAATCATTGGCTTTGAAACGGTAAGAAGAGATTGGTCTAAATTGGCTCGTGAAACACAAGAAAAAGTTTTAGGTATTATACTTAGAGAAAATAACAGCAAGAAGGCGATGGAATATGCACGAGAAGTAATTGAGTTGGTTGAGAAAAGAAAAATTAAAATGGAAGACATGATAATGAGGACTAAACTGAAAAAACCAATAGATTCTTACGCCTCTGAGGGACCCCATGTAGCCGCAGCAAAAAGAATGAGAGATAAAGGATTATTAGTTGGAACGGGAACGATGATTGAATATGTAGTTTCCGGAAAAGGCACACGGATAAGGGATAAAGTTAAACTGCCTCAGGAAATTGAAGACAATGATTACGATTCAGAATATTATATTAATAATCAAGTGTTGCCTGCTGTTGAAAAAATTTTAGAAGTTTTAGGGTATACTAAAGAGGAAATACTGCATGGTAAAACGCAGACAACTTTGGGCAGTTTTGGCAAAAAGATATAAATAACAAATGCATTTCTCGTAGTTTATGGATGATTATGATAAAGCAGGAAGAATAGCTGCTGAAGCAAGGGATTATGGCGCTTCTTTAATAAAAGTTGGTGTTTCTTTGCTTGAAGTTACTGAAAGGGTTGAAGAGAGAATTCTTAAACTAGGGGGCAAGTTTGCTTTTCCTCCACAAATTTCAAGAAATGAAATAGCTGCGCATTACTGCGCTTTTACAGATGACCCTATAATATTTGATGAGGGCGATATTGTGAAATTAGATGTTGGAGTTCATGTAAATGGTTACATTGGGGATACAGCAATAACGGTTGATTTAGATAAGAATATTAATCTGCTTAGGGCATCTGAGCATGCTTTGAGAAATGCCCTAAAAATAATAAGGCCTGGAGTAACATTGGGTGAAATAGGAAAAGAGATTGAGCAGACGATACAAGAAGAGGGATTTGAACCGATAAGAAATTTATCCGGACATGGCTTAGGGCTCTATCAGATACATGCTCCGCCAAGCGTACCCAATTATGACAATAAAAGTACAAAGATATTAAAAGAAGGCCAAGTTGTAGCCATTGAACCTTTTGCCACTACCGGAAAAGGGATGATATGTGAAGGGAAACCTTCTGGAATTTTCCGCTGGGTTGGGAAAAAAGCAGTAAGGCATCCAAAAGCGCGGGAGGTTCTGAAATATATTGAATCGGAGTTTAAAACTTTGCCATTTACAAAAAGATGGATAATGAAAAAATATTCTATGGGTGAATTTTATCTTAGATTGCTTGAAAAAGAAGGAATAATCCAAGAATATGCACAATTGCCTGAAATTTCTAACGGATTGGTATCACAAGCAGAACATACTATTCGAGTTGAAGAAAAAGCTAAAATTTTGACGAAAGTTTAACCCATATAATCTAAGTCTTTGTCTCTGCGCATTGCTGCCCCTCTTGCCGTTCTCAAATATTCTTCTTCAATGCTTTGGTATCTTGCAAGATCCTCTTTCGTTATAGAGCTCTTTGCTTTCTCTAAGGCTTTTTTGAAATGAGTCATAGTAATTTCTTTAGCGTTAAATGACTCTCTTAATGCGATAATTGCTGCTTCTTTGCACAAATTTTCAATATCTGCACCGACGTAATTGTCAGTTAAATCAGCAAGTTGATCAAGACTGACATTTTTTGCCAAAGGCATTTTTGCAGTAAATATTTTTAATATATCTAATCTGGCTTCACGGTCTGGGACCGAAACGAGAAGAACGCGATCAAACCTTCCAGGCCTTAGCAAAGCAGGATCAACAATATCTGGTCTGTTCGTAGCGCCTATAATTATTACATCGTTCAGTTCAACTAACCCATCCATCTCAGTTAATAATTGATTCATCATACGATCAGTTACTGAAGAATCCGATTCGCGACCTCGTCTTGGGGCTATTGAATCTATCTCATCAAAAAATATTATTGTTGGTGCAGCCTGCCGAGCTTTTTCAAATACCTTACGAACACCCTTTTCAGATTCACCAACAAATTTATTCAATAATTCTGGACCCTTAACTAAAATAAAGTTTGCTTCAGATTCGTTAGCAACTGCCTTAGCAAGCATAGTCTTACCGCACCCAGGTGGACCATACATAAGAATGCCTTTTGGAGGTTTTATTCCCATGCGCTTGAATTCTTTAGCATGTTTCAATGGCCATTCAACCATCTCTATTAAATTTTGTTTTAAATCTTTTAATCCCCCTATATCTTTCCACTTTACATTTGGAATTTCAACAAAAACTTCGCGCATAGCTGAGGGTCTAACTAATTTTAAAGCATCTGTAAAATCATCGTGCTTTATTATCAATTTATCTAGAACTTCTTTGGCTATTGCTGCTTCTTCTTTCATGTTTAAATCAGGCAAAATTCTTCTTAAAACGGTCATTGCTGCTTCTTTGCATAGTGCAGATAAATCTGCACCAACAAAACCATGCGTTATTTCTGCCAATTTTTCTAGATTAACATCTTTTTCAAGAGGCATTGTTCTTGTATGAATCTTCAAAATATTCAGACGACCAGGTTTTGTAGGAACGCCTATCTCGATTTCACGATCGAATCTTCCCGGTCTTCTTAAGGCAGGGTCAATTGAATTAGGCCGATTAGTTGCCGCAATTACAACAACACGACCACGAGATTTTAGGCCATCCATCAACCCTAAAAGTTGGGCAACGACACGACGTTCAACTTCACCATAACTCTCTTCTCTTTTAGGAGAGATGGCATCGATTTCATCAATAAAAATTATAGATGGTGCTTTTTTCTCAGCATCTTCAAAAAGCTCTCTAAGCTTTTTTTCAGCTTCGCCAACGAACTTGCTCATTATCTCTGGAGAGTTAATTGAAATAAAATGAGTATCTGATTCATTAGCAACGGCTTTTGCCAATAAGGTTTTTCCGCATCCAGGGGGGCCATGTAATAAAACTCCTTTTGGGGGCTCTATGCCTAATTTTTCAAATATTTCCGGATGCTTTAGGGGAAGTTCTATCATTTCGCGAACTTTCTTAACTTCGTCTTCTAAACCACCAATGTCTTCATAAGCATATTCTATAGCTTTTTGCTCTTCAGAAATTTTAACTGCGTGAGGACTCAATGAAAGTATCGTTGAATCTGATATTATTACGGGCTTCTTTGGAATTGTTTCCACGACTAAAAATTTTAATGATCCGAAACCCATAAAACTAAATCGCTCAAAAACGACATCGTTGAATGGAGAATTATCAGAGAACTTTGGCCTACGCTTACCTGGCGAAATAATATCCCCAATAGTCACTGCACGACCGATTAAATTAAACCTATTTGGATCAGCTTGAATCATAACTCCTTCTTGAGCTGGTGCAATGGTCACAGTTTTTGCGGGCTGGAGTTCAGCTTTTGAAACAGTAACCAATTCTCCTATGCCGGTTTTTGCATTTTTTCTTATATTATTATCCATTCTAATAATGGACTGGCCAATATCTGCAGGATAAGCCCGATCAACACTGCCAAAAGTCTTTCTACCCCCCTCAATTTCAACAAAATCCCCTGCTCTTACGTCTAGCTTACGCATAGTTTCAGAATCTATTCTAACAATGCCCTCATTAACCTCTTCTTGCTGGGCTTCCATAACCATGAGTTTAACGGATTCAGCCATTACAATTAATCCTTGGAGATAAATAATTTATAAGGTTTATGGTATTCCATTCAGAAGATATTTAAACTTGCAATTTCTTGCCTTAATATTATGATTCCTACTGGAAGCGAAGATTTGGATAATTTCATGAAAGGTTATAGAAAAGGGATATTGACTGCGATATATGGTGAGCCTGCAACTGGAAAAACACTGATGTGCTTATTGGCTTCAGGGAGCATGGCCCAGCAGAATAACAAGATTATTTACATAGATACAGAATGCGCTTTTCCTTTGGATAGATTTATACAGCTGTATCCTGAAAACTATAAAGAACTATTAAATAATATTTTTGTTATAAAGGTAAAAAGCATGAGCGAGCAAATAAATGCCTTGGAAAATATCGCTAAAGCAAAAAATGTGGATTTAGTGATTATGGATTCCTTGAGCTACCATTATCGAAAAGATATAAAGGAAAATTCTGAAGAGACAAAGCCAAAGATGATTTATATGATGAATCTGCTTTTGAATATTGCAAAGACCAGAAATATTCCTGTGCTGCTTTCCAATCAAGTCTATAATAATATTGAAAATAACACATTGAAATTAATAGGAGGTAAATTTGTTGAGAATAGAGCAAAATGTATAATAAAACTTGACAAGGGAATAAAGAGAAAAATTGTAATAGAAAAACATCCCTTTTTAGAACAGGATAAGATGAATTTTATAATAAACGACAAGGGGATATTCAGACTTTCTTCTTGAGATTTTCTTTCTTAGGTTTTTTGAAATCTTCTTTCTTGGGCATATCATTTAATCTTTCTGTGTATCTGCACTTAGGAAATCTTGAACATCCAAAGAATTGCCCATAGACACTCTTCCTTAAAACTAACTTTCCTTCCTTGCATTTGGGGCATTCTTTTTCAACTATTCCTGCTTCGATTTCTTTAACTTCTTTGGAAAGCTCCTTGTTCTGAATATCTTTTGATGGACATAATGGATTTATGCACACAATCTGCGGCCTCTTGCCTTTTTTTATTATCTTAACCATGGGATAACTGCATGACTGACAATCCTGCTTTGCTGCAAGAACCAAACCTGATTTGGGTAAGCTAAAAGTTGTTTTGCATTCTGGATGGCGTTCGCATGCTACAAAACGGCCAAATTTTCCAGAACGAATGTGCAAAGAACCCTGCTTACAATTAGGACATAAACCAAGACGACTTTCTTCAGAAAGAGTTTCTCTATTTGCTTCTTCAAGCTCCAATCCAATTACTTTTTCATGCTTCTTAAAATCAGCCAACATTATTGTCAAAAGTGCTCTTGCTTCTTCTAGGACTTTTTCGCCTTTAATTTTTTTTGTCCTTATTTGCTCCATTTCTTCTTCAAAATGCCTTGTCAAAGCTTCATCTAAAATTTTCGGAGAATATTTATCTAAAACAGAAATTGTTTTTAACCCCAAATCTGTCACTTCTAAAGATTGCTCTTTGACATAATTCCGGCTGTATAAGTTATCAATAATCTGGGCTCTTGTTGCTTTCGTACCAAGATTTCTATTTTCTAATTCCTTTATTATTGAAGCAGGAGTATAACGCCTAGGGGGTTTGGTTTCCTTTTCGTGTTGCAGTAATTCTTTAATATGCAGCTCTTGCTTTTCTTTTAAGATTGGAAGCTCCTCTTCCTTAAGCATGACAAATCTACCATATAATTCAAACCAATTTGCTACCTTTGTTCTGGTGCCAGAAGCAACAAAGATTTCTTTATTTACATCAATCTCTACCCGCATAGTCTCTCTTACTGCAGATTCACCGAATGTTGAAAGGAATCTTCTGGTAATTAATTCATAGATTACTTTATGCCGACCGGATAAAGCCTTTGGATATTCCCCCGTGGGATGAATTGCAGGATGGGCCGCATCAACCTTATTGCCATTGTTAGGTTTGAGTTTTGTATTTTTCAAAACAAACTCAACCTCCTTGCTGAATTCTTTCTGTTTTTTTATTTTTTCTAAAATCTTTTTAACATCAATCTGGGGAGGAATCTGATTCGAAGAAGTTCTAGGATAGGAGATATAAGACCCTATGTATAAATCTTGAGCCACAGCCAATGAATCTTTAGGATTTATCTTTAATGTACGATAAGCTTCTGTCTGCAATGTTGTCAAGTCAAATGGGTGCGGAGGATCCTGCTTAAATTCCTTATTTGAAATTTTTGTTACGGTTGCCTTGTGACCTTTACATTTATGATATATTTTATCAGCTTTTTCTTTTTCCCATAACTTATCTTCATGATGCCAAGCATCAACTTCTTTTGTTTTTAGTTCTAATTGCCAGTATTTAATCGGAATAAATTTCTTTATTTCCAATTCTTTTTCAGCAAGAATCTTTAATGCAGGACCTTGGACTCTTCCTGTAGATAAAATCTTGAATCGCCCTGTTGCATTCTTAACAGATAATGTCAAAGCCCTGCTTAAGTTAATACCATATAAATAATCTAACTCGTGTCTTGTAAGACCTGCTTCTGCTTGACCCCAATCTAAGTGCTTTTCTGCATTCTCATAAGAATTAATTAATTCTTCAGTTGTAAATGTGGAATATTTCATCCTTCTTGCATCTTTTTGATTGCATGCAAATTTTATAATATTTAAACCTATGACTTCTCCTTCAATATCATAATCGCATGCATTAACAAAGGTATCTGCTTCTTTGCCTAATTTTTTTAGATTATCTAAATATTGCTTAGTATAAGCTGAACCCTTTGCAACTTCATAAGAGGGTTTCCATTCAAGATTGAAAACAGGATAGGTCCATTTACCTTTATCCTTCTCGGCAACAGTATAAAGATGACCTACTGCCGCCGCAACAATTATCTTTTTACCCTTGTGTTGAATCTCATAATACGGAATTTTCTTCATATAAGTCTTTTTTTCAGGCTTTTTATCGGCTAAAGCTGTTGCGATTTTGTTTGCTGCATCGGGCTTTTCGCAGATTACAAGGTCTACCATAAAAATTCTGAAAGTGGACAATGCTATTAAAATGTTTCGGTTTTACAATTAGCAGAATATCTAGAGGTAATAATCTCAAGTTTTACTTTTTGCTAAAAAAGTAAATGTAAACTATTGGCAAAATTCCGATTGTGTTAAAAATAATAATGCACACAAACCAAACTAGATGTTTACTCCTTGCAGATTTCCACAAAGCGATTCCTTTCCAAATCGTTTCCCATATTGCTAAAACAGCTAATAATAGGACCCATGTTGTATAGGTTAATGCCATGCTATGAATCAAGTATAGTCCCTTTAAATCTTTTTTGGTAGAGTAAAAAATGTAATTTTTTCAGCAAGATTTAAAAACATCAAATCCTTATGAAAATCTGATGAATAATACGATAAAGTTTCTAATGATATCAGATATTTTTGTTTTTACGGGTTTTGGGCTAATAGATCCAATTTTAGCCATTTTTATAAAAGAGAATTTGATTGGTGGAACAATATTTGCGGCAGGTATAGCAAGCACGATTTTCTTAATAACTAAATGTGCGATACAACTGCCTTTTTCAAGATATGTAGACAGCCATGATGAGAAAGTTGGTTGGCTTATAGCCGGCACGTTTCTGATAGCACTTGTACCTTTCATATATATGGTAGCTAACAATATTTACTATATATATTTGGCCCAATTTTTGTATGGTATTGGTAGTGGACTAGCCTATCCGACTTGGCTTGGATTGTGGAGTACACATTTAGATAAAAAACATGAAAGTTTTGAGTGGAGTCTATATTCTTCTTTGACTGGTTTGGGAATAGCTGCAATGGCTACTGTTGGTGCGGCAATTGCTCAATTTGTAGACTTTAGATATACTTTTGTGCTTGGCGGAATATTGTCTCTATTTGGGTGCGCAACCCTACTTAAGCTTGAAAATAAATCAAATGGAAATAAAGGCAATGTGCCCATGAGGAATTATCATAAGAAAACAAAAATATAAATCGCCCATTATTTAATTATTTGTGCGCAGACTTATTTTTTTTCAACTTTTTAGATTTGGATAATCGTGCTATCGCTTCAAGATGTTTTATAACTCCGTTTTTGATTATCATAATTTTACCTATTGATTTTACTCGTCCTGGTTTTATTATAATCCTATTTTTCCCGACTTTCTTAGATGTCATTTTTTCCAATTTAATAATCCAACCGTGAATTTTATAATTTTCAAGAGAGACTTCTTTAACCTTGCCAATATAATCTCCATTTTCAGAATAAACCCCTTTTCCGATTACATTTTTTAATACCGCTACATCTTTTTGCTTTCCTTTTTTCACAACCCGGTGCCTTCTCAAGATTATCTTAATTAAGTGAGTTATTCCAATTAAAATGATCAATGTACTAAACCCTATAATAAAATATGCCTTGTTTGAAGAAATACTTTTTCCAACTGAAGTTACAACTGAAGACAATAAACGACTAATACTTGAGAGAGTATTTTTCAAATCATTGGAGAGGGTGGTTTCACTTGGAATTTCTTCATTTGCAGTCCCACTAATAGTTTCATTCGCAAAAGCGGTTTTATTTTCAGTTTCAGATAAGGGAGTTATATCCGTAACATTCTCATAAATTGATTTAATATAAATATGGGCCTTATTATTTTCAATTTTTTCTAATCGGACATATAAATCATAAAAATCATCACTATCTAAATCTAATTTTTTTCCTTCTCCTATCTTTAATGTAATCATAACGGATTCAGGATAAATTATTATGGTGACTTTATCTAGCTGTAAATCTACTATCTCAAGAGAGTGCCCTTCTGATTTTATTTGGCCATAAGGCCTCTTTTGTATAGTATTAAACTTTACTTTTTCCCCATCTTTCAATATTTGTATTATCCCCGACAGGATGTTTTCATCTTTGATTTCATAAATGGTTTTACCTGTTATCCCCCCTCCTCCACCTCCTCCGGAGTCTCCACCACTAGTGGCATTTTCTTCTGAGACGGGTGCAGTTGTAACTTCAAAACTGTCAAAAGAGATATCTGGACCGCCAACATAGCTGACCATTGCTCTTAATTTGTATGTTCCTGCTAGGCTTGGCGCGGTTAGAGTCACAGTACTATTTACAGTTCCAGAAGCTGGAACAAAGGTTGTCTGCTGACTTGAAGTGTAATTAATAGTTTCGGCATTATTGGTTATCCAATAATCTATAATAAAATTCTGCCCAACGTCGGGATTCTGATTTATTATCTCAATTATTGAGTTGAAACTGCTTGATCCTACTACTGATGCTGGCGCATAAACCTTTGTATCTGCCGGCCCACCAAACCCTCCTGCAGGGTTATAGAATTCAAATCTATTCCACCGGAGTTAACAACTTCAACATAAAGCGTATAATTAACGGCTGTAAGATTTTCTGAATTGAAATATGCATTTTTAATTAATGTCAATTGCGGTCCTGTTTCCGTCGAAGGAATGGTTAAATTTATTGAATCGGAATCTGCAGAAATCAATGCGCCTGTAAATGAATCCATTCCATAAGCCTGCGCAATTGAAGTCACATTATAATAAGTTGAAGAATTCCTTGCGAAATTGAGCATATAACTTTTTGTGGCAGTTTCTCCCGCATCTAAAAGTGCTATGCTGAAATTATAATCTGCGTAATTTGAATCAGTTATATTCACGGTTGTTGCATTGCTTCCGCCCTTGTTTGTTAATTTTAAGGTTATATTATATGTGAAGGTTGTATTTGTGAAATTGTGGAAGCTTGCTATCTTATTCAAAATAAAAGAAGCAGATGTGCTTGTTGCAGGTATAATTACAGCGATTTCTGAAGAATTTGCCTCAATTAGATTATCACTTATGGCATCGGTTGCATTAGCTGTGGCAATGCTTAAATTTTGAATTGTTAGCTCTGTTTTTCTTTCAAAGTCTAAGAGATAACTTATTATTCCTGTTTGGCTTGCTGTTAAGTTTCCAATATAATAAGAAGCTCCAGTCAGATTAGAATCAAAGATATATGAGTTAGTTGCATTTCTTCCGCCTTTATTGGTTAGACTTAGAGTTATGTTGTAAACTATATGCGTATTATTTGTCAAATGCAAGGAAGCTATTTTAGACAGCAACAAAGAAGCATTTGTTTTTAATGCAGGTATAAATATATTCAGTGGAGAGGAAGTAGCATTAATTAAATTACTGCTGATTATATCAATTCCATTTGCCAAAGCAATTGCCAATTCCTGATTTGAATCTAATAGGGATTTATTGTATGTTTTTTTGTAGCTTCTTGTTTCTGCCTGATTTGCCATCAGTGTTCCGATATCATAAGGAGAATCTAATGAATCACTATCGGTTATATTTGTAAAAGTGGCATTTCTTCCTCCACTGTTTGTTAGAATTAAACTAATATTGTAAGTGATATTAATGTCGGTTGAATCATATACTGAAGCAATCTTATTTAGTAACAGCGAGGCATTGCTTTCTAAAGCCGGGATTAATACAGAAATTTGATTTGATTCGTAAAGTATAGAATCATAGGTTGCGTTTGCCTTTAAGAAAAGATATTCCTGATTTTCTGAAGTTTTGTTTATTATTCTTATTCCTGATGTGGAGTGGGATTTTGTTCTGTTCAGATTGATTGAATCATCTAAAGAAATATCTTCGTCTTTTATTTCTATTCCGTCTAAGTCTATTCCGCCGGAGTTAACAAACTCTAATGAAAGATTGTAAATAACAGAGGTTTCATTTTCAGATAAGAATTGCGCATTTTTAATTAATGTCATGC
Source organism: Candidatus Woesearchaeota archaeon (assembly GCA_018303545.1). Lineage (GTDB taxonomy): Archaea > Nanobdellota > Nanobdellia > SCGC-AAA011-G17 > JAGVXY01 > JAGVXY01. The sequence goes on from JAGVXY010000023.1 coordinate 38,833, forward strand.
TTGTATCTGCTGTTGTTGCCGGTGCGATAATTGTGATTTCTGAAGAAGTTGCAATAATTTCAGCTCCTCCAAGATTATCGGTTCCGTTTACCGAGGCAATGGCAAGAGTAATATTATTATTTGTTGAATTCCTCTGATAACTCTTTATATAAGAAGTTAAATTCGAATTTCCTGCCAATATTGTCCCTATATTGTATGAACCCTCAACAGAATCCGAATCAGTTAAATTTACTGAACTTGCAGTGCTTCCCCCTTTATTTATTGTTCTCAATGTTATATTGTAGGTTATATTTGTTGGATTTAACGAGTGCAATGAAATTATCTTATCTAATGTGAGAGACGCAGGTGTTGCAGTTAATTCCCCGCCAACAGTAAAATCATCTGAGCAGGATTTGTTGTATCCCTGATAACTAATTGAGGCGTTTATTGTATAATTTCCATCAGCTAAATCTGAAAATGAGTTTTGAAAACTTCCATCATTTTGAGAAGTTAGGATTCTTGAAATATTATAGATTTCTTCTTTGTATAAACTGAGATTAATAGTTTGAGAGCTTAATCCTGAAGTGCCATCGGAGACATTTCCTTGAATTAAAACTAAGGCGTTCTGCCTGTAAGGCCCTCCTGCTTCGCAGTTTACTGTTAAATTAATTATGTTGAAATAATAATATTCATTTGTTGAATTTGAACTCTCATTGCCTGCGATAACTGTCCAATTGTGCAGCCCTAAAGATAATCCCGTCCAATTATGAGAGACAGAATTTCCATTTGTTTGGTTGTAACTTATATTCAACAAAATCCCATCTCCATAAAACCAGATTGTTGAATTTATCAAATTTAAATCATAAATTGTTGCATTCAACAAAACAGAATATTGATCGTTAAATTCATTATTGAAATAAGAATTATTGTTTGGGGATGTTAAGTTTACTTCTAAAATTGAACTGACCATTATAGAATTTGTTATAGATATTTGCTGTAGATGATTTATTGATTTGCAAGTTACATTCCAAGTGTAATTTCCCGCTAAAGCAAACGTTCTATTGTGATAATATACGCCTGCGGATTTATTAAAAAACATTCTTCGGGTTATATTATCATCAAAATAAATAATACATTCAGGATAAAGTTCGAAAGCCCCTACATTGGAATTTTCAGCTGAAAATCCAAGGTATTTCTTTCCATTAACGCTATTTGTGAGATCTATACCTGTATTTGCACCATAATAATTATTATTTAATGTAGCTACATCTTCGCCCAACATTGTTTCAGGAAAAATGGCACTAAATTGGGTTAGGAGACCTCCGGTTTTATTTAAAATTATAATTGTTCCTGTGGTTCCACCAACAACAATAATTTCTTTTTCTCCATCGTTATTAATATCGCTAACTTCTAGGCTGCCATAATATTCATTTATGAGGGGATAAACCCATTTCTGAGTTCCGGCTTTGTCTTCTAATCTAACATAAGCCCTCTCAAGATAAACATACTCATCTTCAGTTCCATCACTGGAATAATCAATGATTTCTACCTCATGGACTGCGCCAGTTGAAGTTGCATCTGTACGAATAAGATACCCTGTACTATTATAGAGATAAACATTACCATAGCCGCCTAATATTAAATCATCAGCAGTTCCATCTTGATAATAGTCAAAGAATTTGAGGGATTCTGCCGAGGTTGTTACAGCGGTGGAATTATAGATAAATGTCCCATTCCCATAGTATACATATGCCTTTTCTGCTCCAGTGTAGTCTACATATGCTACCCTATTTGGGGCACCGGGAATTTCTGCTACCTTTATCTCTACAGGTTGAAAAAGACGAGTATCATTCAATCTAAAAATAATTTGAAACGAAGAAAGTGAAACATTCCATGCAAATCCTACAATGCCATAGTATGTTCCCATGCCCCCTGTAACGTCTCCAACTCCTGCTACAATGTCGGGTATTCCATCATCATTTAAATCTCCCTTGGCAATAGTATAGCCTGCCTGGAACTTATTATATGGATAAAGCTGATTTCCTTCCTTGTCAAGTATTATGACATAACCTAAGCTGCCTACGGCGGCAATTTCATCATAAGAATCATTATTGAAATCCCCGCTTGTTAAATCATAGATATATTCGTAATTTTTTTTATCTCCATCGAAATCTGCGGCAATTAAATCATAAAATCCATAACCTATACTTACATCTTTATACCATTCTGGTTTTGTAGTTATATCTGTAACAGGCGCATTAATTTCAAGATCGGTATAATTTGCAAAAAAGTAAGTATCTTGATTTGGAATCACCAATGCTTCTGATAGCCAGCTAGATTTATCCTCGCTATCTTCTTCTTGGTCAAAAACTTCCATACTAGATTGTTTTGTGAATACGGTAATATTTTTTGTCGATGACTTTGTTTCATATCCTCCTTTTTCACATTTAACTGTCCA